>JBMCMJ010000047.1:0-13555 GCA_048615135.1 Pseudomonadota bacterium | reverse complement strand
GAGGGGCGCTCGCCTTGAGCGTGGCTTCCCGGAACGGCAACGAACGGCCGGCGGCGGCTGCCGGCGGACGGCGACGATAGAGGGTCGAACGACGATGACGACACCGACGCTTGGACGGGCGGAGCTGTTGCGAGTGGCCGAGGCCGTGGCCCAGGAGAAGGGCATCACGCCGGACGAGGTACTCGCGGCCATGGCGCAGGCGATCGAGACGGCCGCGCGCCGCAAGTACGGCATGGAGCACGAGATCCAGGCCGAGGTGGACCGCCGCACCGGCGAGATCCGCATCTACCGCCAACTCGCGGTGGTCGATGGCCTGGAAGATCCGACCCGCGAGATCGAACTGGCCGACGCGCAGGCGCAGAACCCCGAGGCGCAGGTTGGCGACACCATCCTCGAGCCATTGCCGCCGATCGATCTCGGCCGCATCTCGGCGCAGAGCGCGAAGCAGGTGATCGTCCAGAAGGTCCGCGAGGCGGAGCGCGAGCGCCAGTACGACGAGTACAAGGACCGGGTCGGCGAGATCATCGTCGGCGAGGTCAAGCGCATGGAACACGGCAACGCGCTGATCGATCTCGGCCGCGCCGAGGCCATCATCCGCCGCGACGATCTGATCCAGCGCGAGATGTTTCAGCCCAAGGACCGGGTGCGGGCCTATCTCTACGATGTGCGGCACGAACTGCGCGGCCCGCAGATCTTCCTGTCGCGGACGCATCCGCAGTTCATGGCGAAGCTGTTCGAGCAGGAGGTGCCGGAGATCTACGACGGCATCATCGAGATCAAGGCGGTGGCCCGTGACCCGGGCTCGCGGGCCAAGATCGCGGTGCTCTCCAAGGACAGCTCGATCGACCCGGTCGGCGCCTGCGTCGGCATGCGCGGCTCGCGCGTGCAGGCGGTGGTCCAGGAACTGGCCGGCGAGAAGGTCGACATCATCCCCTGGTCGTCGGACGAGGCGACGTTCGTCGTGAACGCCCTCGCCCCGGCCGAGGTCACCAAGGTCGTGCTGGACCCCGACAGCCGGCGGATCGAGGTGGTGGTACCGGACGACCAGCAACACATCGCGATCGGTCGGCGCGGGCAGAATGTCCGACTCGCCTCGCAACTCACCGGCTGGGACATCGACATCGTCTCCGAGAGCCAGGAGAGCGAGCGGCGCAACGAGGAGTTCCGGTCCCTGACGACGATGTTCGTCGAGCGTCTCAACGTCGAGGAGATGATCGCCCAACTGCTCGCCGCCGAGGGCTTCGGCTCGGTCGAGGAGTTGGCCGACACCCCGCTCGACGACATCGCCGCGATCCAGGGCTTCGACGAGGAAATCGCCGCGGCACTCAAGGAACGCGCCGAGCAGGTGCTCGAAGAGGAGGCGGAGGAGCTGCGCCGGACCTGCGAGGAATTGGGGCTCAGCCAGGAACTGGTCGACTTCGAGGCGCTGGAGTTGGGCCAGATCATCGCGCTGGGGCGCCAGGGCGTGACCAGCCTCGACGATCTCGCGGACCTTGCGACCGACGAGTTGATCGACATGCTGCCCGATGCCGGGCTGGACGAAGCGCAAGCCGGGCAGATCATCATGGCCGCTCGGGCGCATTGGTTCGACGACGAGACGACCGATGATGCCGCGGACGACGACGTGGCCGAGGCGGAACGGGAGACGGTTTGAACGAACGTCCCGACAGTCCGGAAGACATGGACCTCGTGATCGTGGAACCGACCGAGCGTCGCCGTCGCTGCGTCGTGGACCGCGACAGCCACGACGCGAGCCGCATGCTGCGTTTCGTCGTCGATCCCGACGATCGTCTGGTGTTCGATGCGGACGGCCGACTGCCCGGGCGTGGTCTGTGGTTGAGTGCGGACGGAGAAGTCGTTAAGAAGGCGCTCGCGCGCAATCTGTTCGCGAAGGCCGCCCGACGTCGCGTGCGCGTCGATCACGATCTTCCGGCGGTATTGGAGGCGCAGCTCCGGGGACGCTGTCTGCAGTGGCTCGGACTTGCCCGTCGCGCAGGTCAGGTAGAGATCGGCTTCGAGCAGGTCGAGCGAGCCGCGCAGGGCGGTGACCTCGCGCTTCTGCTCGTTGCCGGTGATGCCGGTGGCGACGGCGCCCGCAAGCTCGAACGGTTCGGCTTGCCGACGCTGCGCGATTTCTCCAGCCGGGAGATCGGCGGCGCGTTGGGTCGCCCGTCGTTGGTGTATGTCGGCTTGCGACCGGGTCGCCTCGCCGACCGCCTGCAAATGGAAGCGTGGAAGCTGGCCGGCCTGCGGGGGCAGGCCGCGGCGACACGATCCGAGGACCCGGGGGCTCCGGCCTTCGGCATTGGCGAACAAGGTACCGACACGGGTCGGCACCCTCGAGGATGATTGAGACGGCATGAGCGACGACAAAGGCGAGGATCGTCCGGAGCGACTGGCGCTGCGCACGCAGGGTCGTCGACTGGATGCCCGCAAGAGCGGAGACGGCCAGACCGTCAGGCAAAGCTTCTCCCACGGCCGGTCCAAAGCCGTCGCCGTCGAGGTCAAGCGGGCGACGACCAGTCGTCGGCCCGGCCTGAAGGCGCAGGCCCCGCGCGAAGAAGCGCCGGCCGGCAAGGCCGAGGCGCCCGCCCCCGCCCGAACGACGAGCGGCGCGCCCGCGGCTGGATCAGGTCGTGGACAGGCACGGCGTCCGGTCGTGCTGAAGCCCCTCACGGACGAGGAACGCAAGGCTCGTCAGGCGGCACTCGTCGAGGCGCGACGCCGCGAGGGCGAGGAAAAGAAGCGAGCCGAGGAGGAAGCGGCTCGCCGTGCGGAGGAAGAGGCGCGGCGCAAGGCCGAGGAGGCCGAAGCGGCGCGGATCGCGGCCGAGGAGGCCGCCAAGGCCGCCGCCGAGGAAGAGGCGCGGCGCAAGGCCGAGGACGAGGCCCGTCGCCTGCTGGAGGGCACCGAGGGTGCCCGGTCCGAGCCCGAGCGGCCCGCGGCCGCGCCGACCGAACCCACTCCGACGACGCCCGTCGGGGACGCCGAGGAGCGCCGTCCGGCCCCCGGACCGCGGCCGAGCCTGACCCCGAGCGGGCGTCCGGTGGTCGCGGACGAGGAGGAGGGACCCCGCGGCAAGTCCAAACGCGCCAAGGCCCCGGTCAAAGTACGGCGCGACGATGGCGCCCGGCGGGGTGGCCGCATCGAACTGGACGCCGACGAGGGTGACGTGGTCGAGCGCCGCGGCCTCAGCCTCGCCGCCCTGCGGCGCCGTCAGGAGCGTGAACGGCGCCAGAGCCGCCATGTGCAGTCGACCGAACCGCAGTTGCGGGAGGTGGTGCTGCCCGAGACCATCACCGTGTCGGAACTGGCCAACCGCATGGCCGTGCGCGGCGCGGAAGTCGTCAAGGCGCTGATGAAGATGGGCGTGATGGCCAGCGTCACGCAGACCATCGACGCCGACACGGCGGAATTGGTGGTGACCGAGTTCGGGCATACGCCGAAGCGGGTCTCCGAGGCCGACGTGCTGGAGGGGCTCGAGGGTCGTGCCGACAGCGACGTGGAACTGCTGCCGCGGGCTCCGGTCGTGACGGTCATGGGCCACGTCGACCACGGCAAGACGTCGCTGCTGGATGCCCTGCGCAATGCGGACGTGGTCTCGTCCGAGGCCGGCGGCATCACCCAGCACATCGGCGCCTACCAAGTCGATATCGGCAGCGGCAAACCCGTCACGTTCATCGATACCCCCGGCCATGCCGCCTTTACCGAGATGCGCTCGCGCGGCGCCAAGATCACCGACGTCGTCATCCTGGTCGTCGCCGCGAACGACGGTGTCATGCCGCAGACGATCGAGGCGATCAGCCATGCCAAGGCGGCCGGCGTGCCGATCGTCGTCGCGATCAACAAGATCGATCTGCCGGACGCCGATCCGGATCGGGTCAAGAACGAGTTGCTGTCGCACGATCTGGTCCCGGAGGACTTCGGCGGCGACGTGCAGTGCGTGCCGGTGAGCGCGCTCGCGCGGCGCGGACTCGACGACCTGATCGAAGCCGTGCAGCTCCAGGCCGAGGTGCTCGAGTTGAAGGCCAACCCGAACCGCGAAGCGCAGGGCTCGGTGGTCGAGGCGCGCCTCGAGCGCGGCCGCGGCGTGGTCGCGACCATTCTCGTCCAGCGCGGCACGCTGAAGGTCGGTGACATCGTGGTTTGCGGCGGCCATTGGGGCCGGGTGCGGGCGATGCTCGACGACCGGGGCGAGCCGGTCGAGGAGGCAGGGCCGTCCAAACCGGTCGAACTGCTGGGCCTCGACGGCGTGCCAACCGCCGGCGACGGGCTCGACGTCGTGGACAGCGAGAAGCGGGCGCGCGAGATCACCGCCTACCGCCAGCGCAAGCTGCGCGACGCGCAAGCCGCGACGGGTGTGGGCAAGGGCTCGGTCGAGGACCTGTTCAAGGCGCTGCAGGAGGGTTCCGCCTCCGAGCTGCCGGTGGTCGTCAAGACCGACGTGCACGGCTCCTTGGAGGCGATCCAGGCGGGCCTCGACAAGCTGTCGACCGACGAGGTCAAAGTGCGGATCCTGCACGGTGCGGTCGGTGGCATCACCGAAAGCGACGTGACCCTCGCCCGGGCCTCCTCGGCGCTGGTCATCGGCTTCAACGTCCGTGCCAACGCCCAGGCCCGCGACATGGCCAAGCGGGACGGCGTCGATCTCCGCTACTACTCGATCATCTACGAGTTGCTCGACGATGCGAAGGCGATGCTCTCGGGGATGCTGGCGCCGGAATCGAAGGAGACCATCACCGGCCATGCGGAGATCCGCGAGGTCTTCAACATCACCAAGGTCGGCAAGGTCGCCGGCTGCCGGGTGGTCGACGGCGTGGTGCGCCGCGGGGCCAAGGCCCGCCTCTTGCGCGACGACGTCGTGATCTACGAGGGCGAACTCGCGTCGCTGAAGCGGTTCAAGGAGGACGTCCGCGAGGTCAAGGAAGGCTTCGAGTGCGGCATGTCCATCGCCGGCTACAACGACATCCGCGAGGGTGACGTGATCGAGGCCTTCGAGGTTCAGGAGGTCGCGCGTACGCTCTGAGCGGCGCGCGTGGACGAACGAGTTGCGACGCGGCAACGATCATGATGGCCAGGCACCGAGCCAGCGGCAGCTGAAAGTGGCAGAGACCATGCGGCATCAGCTTGCCGAATGGCTGATGCGCGGCGAACTGCACGATCCGGCTCTGCAGGGGGTGAGCGTCACGGTGTCCGAGGTGCGGGCGTCCCGCGACCTCAAGCACGCCACGGCGTTCGTCGCGGTTCTCGGCGCGGAAAACGTCGCACCCGAGATCCTTGCCGCGTTGAACCGGGCCGCCCCGCGTTTGGGGGGTCAGCTCGCCCGCGCCCTGCACCTCAAATACGCGCCCAAGGTGCGCTTCGCCAACGACGACCGCTATGCGGAGGCCGCCCGGATCGAGACCCTCCTGCGCACGGCACATTCGGACGACGGTCATGGGACGTAGACGTCGCAACGGCAAGCCGATCAACGGCTGGCTGGTCATCGACAAGGAGCAGGGCATCACCTCGACCGCGGTGGTTGCGGCAGTGCGGCGGTTGACGCAGGCGCAGAAGGCCGGACACGGCGGCACACTCGACCCGCTCGCGACCGGCGTGCTGCCGATCGCCCTGGGCGAGGCCACCAAGACCGTGCCCTATGTGATGGACGCCCCGAAGGCCTACACCTTCACCGTCCGGTTCGGCGAGGCGCGCGATACCGACGACAGCGAAGGTACGGTACTCGCCCGGAGCGACGTGCGCCCGGACGATGGCGCCATCGAGGCGGCGCTGGCACGATTTCGCGGCACGATCCTGCAGGTGCCGCCGCGCTACGCGGCGGTAAAGATCGACGGTGAGCGCGCCTACGACCTTGCGCGGCGGGGCGAACCGGTCGAACTGGAGCCGCGACCGGTGATCGTGCACGATCTGCGCATGGTGGATCGGCCGGACGCCGACCATGCCCGCTTCGCCATGAGCTGCGGCAAAGGCGCCTATGTGCGTGCCCTTGCCCGCGACCTCGGCGCCGTGCTCGGTTGCTACGGGCACGTCACGGCGCTCAGACGTTCGTCCGTGGGGGCGTTCGCCGTCGAGGACGGCATCACCCTCGCCACCCTGGAGCAGCTCGTCGCCGACGACGCCCTGCCCCAGGCCCTGGTTCCGCTCTCGACCGCGCTGGCCGACATCCCGGCGCTGGCCGTGACGGAACCGCAAGCGCAGCGGCTGCGCGCCGGACAAGCGATCCGCGCCGCGGCCGGCCTCGTCCATGGCGAACAGGACGCGGACACCATCCGCGTCCAGCTTGCCGGACAGGTGGTGGCGCTCGCTCGCTTCGATGGCGAGTGGG
The DNA here is from genome assembly GCA_048615135.1 of Pseudomonadota bacterium. GTDB lineage: Bacteria > Pseudomonadota > Alphaproteobacteria > Geminicoccales > Geminicoccaceae > RECO01. The sequence continues at coordinate 7,230 of JBMCMJ010000047.1, read as the reverse complement.
TGAGCCCCTTGCGCGTTTTCAACCTCTAACCGAGCCCGGCCAGATCCGGGGAAAAGGAGTTGACGATGTCGATTACCGCCGAGCGCAAGCAGGAACTGATCAAGGACTACGCCACCAAGGAAGGCGATACCGGCTCGCCGGAGGTCCAGGTTGCGATCCTGACCGAGCGGATCCTCAACCTCACCGAACACATGAAGACCCACAAGCAGGACTTCGCGTCGCGGCGCGGCCTGTTGATGATGGTCGGCCAGCGTCGCCGTCTTTTGGACTATTTGAAGCGGACCGAGGCGCAACGCTACACGAAGCTGATCGAACGGCTCGGCCTCCGCAAGTAGGCGGCCCGGCCACCCGCGCCGGAACGTGACCGGCGCGGCTGGAAAGGTAGAGATGGACATGTTCAAGATTACGCGACGCGAGTTGGAGTGGGCGGGACGCCCCCTGGTCTTCGAGACCGGCCGACTCGCCCGGCAGGCCGACGGCGCGGTGCTGGTGACCTACGGCGAGACGACCGTGCTCGCCACCGCCGTCGCCGAGAAGAAGGTCAAGCCGGGTCAGGATTTCTTCCCGCTGACGGTGCACTATCAGGAAAAGGCCTTCGCCGCGGGCAAGATCCCCGGCGGGTTCTTCAAGCGCGAGGGACGTCCGACCGAAAAGGAGACGCTCACCTCGCGGCTGATCGACCGACCCATCCGGCCACTGTTCCACCCGCGTTTCAAGAACGACACGCAGGTGATCTGCACCGTGCTGGCGCACGACCTGGAAAACGATCCGGACATCGTGTCGATGGTGGCGGCGAGCGCGGCGCTGTGCCTTTCGGGCATGCCGTTCCTCGGGCCGATCGGCGGGGCGCGCGTCGGCCATGTCGATGGCCGGCTGGTGCTCAACCCGACGCTGGAGCAGATGAAGACCAGCCGGCTCGATCTGGTCGTCGCCGGCACCGCCGATGCGGTGATGATGGTCGAGAGCGAGGCGCAGGAGCTGAGCGAGCAGGAGATGCTCGAGGCCGTGATGTTCGGCCAGCACGGCTTCCAGCCGGTGATCGACACGATCATCTCGCTCGCCGAGGCGGCGGCCAAGCCGATGTGGGATGTCGAAGAGGTCGACCGCAGCGCCCTGTTCCGGGCGATGCAGGATCTCGTCGGCGAAGGCCTCGGCGAAGCGTACGCCGAACCGCAAAAGCAGCTCCGCCAAGACAAGGTCGCTGCGATGCGGGCGCTGGCGCAGGAACGTCTTGCCGACGAGACGACCGACGCATTGGTCGTCGACGAGGTGTTCAAGAAGCTCGAGCAGGACATCGTGCGGGGCGCGATCCTCGACACGGGCCGGCGGATCGACGGGCGCGACACGCGCACGGTGCGGCCGATCCTCGCCGAGGTGGGCGTCCTGCCGCGCGTGCACGGCAGTGCGATCTTCACCCGCGGCGAGACCCAGGCGCTGGTGGTCGCGACGCTCGGCACCGGGCAGGACGAGCAGATGATCGACAGCCTGGAGGGCGACTACCGCCAGAACTTCATGCTGCACTACAACTTTCCGCCCTATTCCGTCGGCGAGACGGGGCGGATGGGCACGCCCGGCCGGCGCGAGGTCGGCCATGGCAAGCTCGCCTGGCGGGCAACGCATCCGGTGCTGCCGCCCAGGGATCAATTCCCCTACACGATCCGCGTCGTCTCGGAGGTCACCGAATCGAACGGCTCCTCGTCGATGGCGACCGTCTGCGGCACGTCGCTTGCCCTGATGGACGCGGGCGTTCCCCTGCCCCGGCCGGTGGCGGGCATCGCCATGGGCCTGATCCTGGAGGGTGAGCGGTTCGCGGTGCTCTCGGACATCCTCGGCGACGAGGACCACCTCGGCGACATGGACTTCAAGGTGGCCGGCACCGAGCGGGGCGTGACCTCGCTGCAGATGGACATCAAGATCGCCGGGATCACCGAGGAGATCATGCGCGTCGCGCTCGACCAGGCGCGCGAGGGTCGCTTCCACATCCTGGGCGAGATGGCCCGTGCGATGGGGCAACCGCGACCCGAAATGCGCGATACGGTGCCGCGCGTCACGACCGTCAAGATCCCGACCGACAAGATCGGCGCGGTGATCGGCCCCGGTGGCAAAATGATCCGCGAGATCACCGAGACCACCGGCGCCAAGGTCGACATCTCCGACGACGGGACGGTCAAGGTCGCCGCCACCGACGCCGAGGCGGCCAAGAAGGCCGTCGCCTGGATCGAAGGCCTCACCGCCACGCCGCTGGTGGGCAAGATCTACGAGGGCAAGGTGGTGCGGGTCGTCGACTTCGGCGCCTTCGTCAACTTTCTGGGCAACCACGACGGTCTTTGCCACATCTCCGAACTCGCCAACGAGCGGGTCGGCAAGGTGACCGACGTCGTCAACGAGGGCGACGTGGTGAAGGTCAAGGTCCTGGCGATCGACGATCGCGGCAAGGTCAAGTTGAGCCTGCGCGCGGTCGATCAGGAGACCGGGGCCGAGCTCGAGGTGACGCCGAAGGGCGGGCCGCGGCAGAGCCAGGACGGCGACGGGGATGGACAGGGCGAAGGCGGCCGGCGGCGGCGGCGCACCGGCTGAAGACCCTGCGGATGGGCCGAAGATACCGGCGGGTGGCGCCATGGCCCCACCCGCCGTGGGACGTGATGGGAGAGCTTGGATGAACCTCTTGAAAACGCTGCGGATCTCCGGAGCCGACGTGCTGCCGCTGATCGAGGGCGGCAAAGGGGTCGCCGTCAGCAACGGGGTGAGCGCCGGGGCCTGGGCCGCGGCCGGGGGCGTCGGCACCTTTTCGGGCGTGAATGCCGACTTCATCGACGAGCGGGGGCGCAACGTCCCGTTGGTCTATCGCGGCAAGACCCGCCAGGAACGCCACGAGGAGTTGATGGTCCACTCCGTCCAGGGAGCCCTCAGCCAAGCTCGCATCGCGCGGGACATGAGCGGCGGCCAGGGCCGTATCCACATGAACGTGCTGTGGGAGATGGCCGGCTGCGAGCGCGTGCTGAATGGCGTTCTCGCCCAGGCCAAGGGGCTGATCCACGGGATCACCTGCGGCGCCGGCATGCCCTATCGCCTCGCCGAAATCGCGGCGCAGTACGGGGTCCACTACCACCCGATCGTTTCCTCGGGCCGGGCGTTCCGGGCGCTTTGGAAGCGGGCCTATCACCGCTTTTCGGGCTGGCTCGGCTCGGTCGTCTACGAGGACCCGTGGCGGGCCGGCGGGCACAACGGCCTGACGAACAGCGAGGACCCGAACACACCCGAGGACCCCTATCCGCGGGTGCTGGAGTTGCGCAAGGTGATGCGCAGCGTCGGCCTCGACCAGACGCCGATCATCATGGCCGGCGGCGTCTGGTGGCTGCGTGACTGGCAGGACTGGATCGACAACGAGGAGTTGGGGCCGATTGCCTTTCAGTTCGGCACCCGGCCGTTGCTCACCCAGGAGAGCCCGATCCCGGAGCCCTGGAAGCGCCGCCTGACCGAACTCCAGCCGGGCGACGTGCTGCTGCAGCGGTTCAGCCCGACCGGGTTCTACTCTTCGGCGGTGAAGAATGCCTTCATCGATGACCTCGTCGCCCGCAGCGAGCGGCAGGTCGCCATCAAGGAACAGCCGGAGCCGGGCTTCGAGATCCCGTTCGTGCTCAATGCGCGCGGCAAGCAGGTATTCGTCTCGGCCGACGACGCGGAGCGCATCGCCAATTGGACCGGTAAAGGCTTCACCACGCCGATGCGCACGCCGGACGAGACCCTGGTGTTCGTCACCGCCGAGGAGGGTCGGCGGATCAAGCGCGAGCAGGCCGATTGCATGGGCTGCCTCTCGCACTGCATGTTCTCGAACTGGGCGACCAACGACACCAACACCACCGGCAAGCTGCCCGACCCCCGCTCGTTCTGCATCCAGAAGACGCTGCAGGACATCAGTCACGGGGGGGACATCGACCAGAACCTGATGTTCGCCGGGCACAACGTGTTCAAGTTCCGCCAGGACCCCTTCTACGCCAACGGCTTCGTGCCGACGGTGCGCCAACTCGTGCAGCGGATCTGCACGGGCGACTGACGCAGACAGGACGAAGGGATGCGAGGATGCGACCGAAAGGTCGCGTCCACTTTCGTTGACACGGCCGCCATTCAGCACCAAAATTGTACCAATTCGTGTTTGACCGAGGGCGGGGGCCGATGCTGCGGATGGCGACGTTTTGCGAGGAGATCCAGCACCTGAAGCTGGCTGGGCTCCGGCCGACGCGCCAGAGACTCGCTTTGGCTCGGCTGCTCTTCGCCAACGGTGACCGCCACGTTACCGCCGAGGACCTCTACCAGGAGGCCCGAGGTGCCGACATCCAGGTGTCGCTGGCCACCATCTACAATACGCTCCACCAGTTCACGGCGGCCGGTCTGCTCCGCGAGGTGCCGGTGGACACGGGCCAGTCCTATTTCGACACCAACACCACCGACCATCATCACTTCTTCGAGCCGGAACAGGGTGTGGTGATCGACATTCCCGGCGACGCGGTGGAACTGCGCGAACTGCCGGCCCCTCCCGACGGTTACGAGGTGGACAGGGTGGAGGTCATCGTCCGCCTGCGCCGGGCGACCGAGGCGGCCTGAAATCGGCCTCGCAGTCGACGTCGTCGCTTGGCGCCACGCTCGCCAGCACTGCCAGATGGTCCGAACGCGGAAACCGCAGAGGGCGCAATGCACGCAACTCGACGCCGCAGCCGACCAGGACGTGGTCGATATGGATGCGCAAGGGGGACGGCAACCAAGTCGGCCAGGTTCCCTGCCACAGCGTTGCCCCGCGCAGGCCGGCGTGTCGCTCGAACATGGTCAACACGCGGCCCCAGGGGACCGCGTTGAAGTCGCCCGCGAGAACGACCCGCGGCCGCGTCGTCGTCATGTCCGCAACGAAACGGCTCTGCTCGAAATTGCGATACGGGCTGCCATGTGGAACCGGCCGCATCACATGGGTCAGCGCGAGGTTCAGCCGCTTGCCGGCGACGTCGACGCCCGCGAACATCACCTTGCCCCCGTAACGGCCACTCACATGATAGGCGACTTCGTGGAGTGGGCGCCGCGACAGGATCAGCGTCTCGCAATGCAGCTGTCCCGTGCAATAGGCGCTGTGTGGGAACGTGGTGGCGATCGCGGCCAAGCCGCGATGGACGGACTCGGCGGCTTCGTTGAGCAGCACGACGTCGGCATCGCTCGCCTCCAGCCAAGCGTGCAGGTCTGCGATCGGCGGAATGCCGGTCGAGCCGTGCAGATTGGCCACGAGCACGCGAAGAACGTCGCCCTCGCCCGCGGTATGGGACGCCTCGCGGAGCCCGTGCGGCGGACCGATCCAGACCAGTGCCGCGAGCAACGCGGCTGCGGCCAGCGCCGCCGGAGTTCGGCGACGACCGAGCAGCGCTGCGGCAAGCACCAGCGCCAGCAACAAAGCCGCCTGGAGAAGAAACTGCGCCAGGACATCCGCCGGCCCCCAAAGGCGCCCGAGCGGCACGCTCACGACGACCGCTAGCCCGACGGCGAGTGCCGCACCGAGGCTTGCGGTGAAGAGAGGTCCGACGAACCGATAGGCGTTCGACGCAGGCGTCGGCTTCGCGGTCAGGGATCCACTCCCCAGAGGCCGTCACGGTCGAGCCAGCCCCTTTGCCCGTCGATCTCGACGAAGCACCAGTCGGCCTCGCACTCGAACAGGCGCGCGAGAACCAGGGGCTCGGCGACAAGGATCCCGCCCGCCTCCGTGGCGGGTCGACGGCGGAGTACCTGCGGTTCGCCCAGGACCATCACCACCCGCCGGCCGGACAGGAGGCGCTGGTGCATCCAACCGCGGGTTCCCTCGTGATCCTCCACGTGGCGCCACGTATCGAATTCGTCGATCACCCGGAGCGGCAAGCCGCGCCGTCGATAGATCGCCACCACCTCGTAGCTGCCACGCGGACCGATCCGGAGATTGGCAACCTCGACGCCGATCGAGACGAAGCGCGGCATCGGCAACCCCGTCACGGGGCCGGTCTCCGCGCGGAGCGGAGGGGCACAAAGGGCGATCAGGGTCGACGCCACGACCGCTCCCGCCCACCGTCGCCACCAGGTCACCGAGCCCACATCCTCGCTTCGCGGCGGGATTTTTCGCCGCCCCCGCCGGTTGCTTCGCGCGAAGTGCCGAGGAATGCAACCTTCGCGCTCGCGCCCCGCGACTTGGCCGCAAGGTCCCGCTCTGCTAAGGGCAAGACAGACGCGACCCTCACACCTCGGAGTCCTCGCCCGATGACCCGCCCTCGCCCCGTCGTCGTCGTCACCCGTCGTCTGCCCGAGGCGATCGAGGCGAGGATGATGGAACTGTTCGACACCCGGCTCAACGACACCGACGAGCCGATGGGTAAGGCCGACCTGATCGACGCGGTCAAGACGGCGCACATCCTCGTGCCGACCGTCACCGACCGGATCGATGCCGGCATCCTGGCGCATGCCAATCCGGACCTGCGGCTGATCGCCAACTACGGCACCGGTACCGACAACATCGACGTCGATGCCGCCTACAAGCGCGGCATCACCGTCACCAACACGCCGGGCGTCCTGACCGAGGACACCGCCGACATGACCATGGCGCTGATCCTCGCCGTGGCGCGGCGGGTGGTCGAGGGCGAACGTCTGGCCCGGTCGGGCGATTGGAACGGCTGGAGCCCGACTGCGATGCTGGGGCACCGCATCAACGGCAAGCGGCTGGGGATCCTCGGCATGGGCCGGATCGGCACCGCGGTTGCCCGGCGGGCGCGGGGCTTCGGGCTGTCGATCCACTACCACAACCGCAATCGCGTGCACCCGACCGTCGAGGAGGAACTGGAGGCCACCTACTGGGAGAGCCTCGACCAGATGCTCGCGCGGATGGACATCGTCAGCGTGAACTGCCCGCACACGCCCGCGACCTATCATTTGTTGTCGGCACGCCGCTTGAAGCTGCTGCGCCCGCACGCCTATGTGGTGAATACCTCGCGCGGCGAGGTGATCGACGAGCCGGCGCTGACCCGCATGTTGCGCGACAAGGAGATTGCCGGCGCGGGGCTGGACGTGTTCGAGCACGAGCCCGCCATCAACCCCAAACTCCGCGAACTCGACAACGCGGTGCTGCTGCCGCACATGGGCAGCGCGACCATCGAGGGGCGCATGGACATGGGCGAGAAGGTGTTGATCAACATCAAGACCTTCGTCGACGGGCACCGACCGCCCGACCGGGTA
>JBMCMJ010000046.1:0-13620 GCA_048615135.1 Pseudomonadota bacterium | reverse complement strand
CCTACCGGGCGCATCTCGTCAAGGTGATGACCAAGCGCGCGATCGCCGCGCTGGGATAAAGCGCCTTCTGCTTGCCGCCGCCCTCGGAGCCGAGCTCTGCGCGCTGCGTGGCGCGGCTTGCCCCGGAGCGGAGCCGAAGGCGCGCCGGATCGGCAGTTGCCGGGGCGCAACGGCCGCCTGCCGGTGCCGGCGCACGATGGTGCGGGCACACGCGGCATCATGGCGACCACTTGCTGTTCCGGATGACCGAATATGGTACGGCCGAGGTCGTCGGTGGCGGGTACGAGAGAGACATGATCGGCTTCGGGTGCGTGTTGTCGGATCGCGAGATCCACGCTGTGCTGGTCTTCATCGAAACGCATCGGAGCGAAGAGCAGCCAGCGTTCCGGGCGGAGATGGCTTGGCGCGAGCGGGGCGGGCGATGAGCGAGGGCAAGACCCACCGCCGGCAGATTCTCGCGCTCGGCGGGCTGATCGCGCTCGGTCTCGCGGCACCCGGGCTGTTCGGTCTCGTGCGCGGCTTTCTGCCGGTCGATCTCGATCTGGAGCCGCTCGCGGAGCCGGCGGGATTTCGCATTCTCGGCGGTGGCGCCTCGTCGTCGTCCGGCTTCGATCCGCTGTTCGGCCTCCAGTCGGATCGGCCGCGGGCGGCAGCGAACCTCGAAACGGACCTCTGCACCGCGCTGTTCGGACCCGAGCCGGCGCCCGCCGGCGTCGTGCCGATCGCGGCTTTTTCCGACTATCTCTGCCCCTATTGCAAGCTCCTCACCCAGCGCCTCGCCGCGCTGCAAGCCGCCTCGCCGGGCGAGGTGCGGATCGCTTGGCACGAGTGGCCGATCCTCGGGCCGACCTCCATCGGAGCAGCCCGCGCTGCCCTCGCCGCGAAGCGCCAGGGCGCCTATGTCGCCTTCCAGGCCGAACTCATGCGGGCGGGCTTCGTGCCCACGGAGTCGTTGTTCGAGGACTTGGCGTTACGCTTGGGTCTCGACCCCGGGCGCTTCGCGGCCGACCGGCGCAGCGCCGAGGTCGAGCAGGAGATCGCGACGACCCGCGCGCTCGCCGACCGCTTCGGTTTTCCGGGAACGCCGGCGCTGGTGGTCGGCCGGACCGTCGTCACGGGCAGCATCGACGATGCCACGTTGCGGGCCCTGATCGCCCGCGAGCGCGCCGACGGCCCGCTCGATGTCTGTGCCGGAGCCCGGCCCGCGTGACCACGGCACCCACGACGCTCGTCATGCCCGTGCTGCTCGCGGCCAGCACGGCGCACCTGATCAACGACGTCATGCAGTCGGTGCTCCTCTCCATCTACCCGATGGTCCGCGAGCCGCTCGGTCTCGACTACGTCCAGATCGGCGTGATCACGCTCGTTTTCCAACTGACGGCCTCGATCCTGCAGCCGATGGTGGGTCTGGCAACGGACCGCCACCCGCGCCCCTTTTCGCTGCCGGTCGGCATGGCGATCTCGGCGGCAGGCGTCCTGCTCGTCGCCTTGGCCGCGGACTTCTGGACGCTGCTCCTGGCGGCCGCCCTGATCGGCGTCGGCAGTTCGATCTTCCATCCCGAAGCCTCCCGCGTCGCCCGGCTCGCCTCGGGTGGCCGCTACGGTTTCGCGCAGTCGCTCTTCCAGGTCGGCGGCAACAGCGGCCAAGCCCTGGCGCCGCTCCTGGTGGCGCTGCTGGTCTATCCCTACGGGCAAGGGCACGCCGCGTGGTTCGCGCTGCTGGCCGGGGTCGGGTTCGTGCTGCTGGTGGGCGTCGGCCGCTGGTATCGAGCGCATCTGCGGGCCCTGCCGGCCAAGCGGCCGGTCCGCGAGCCGGCACCCGTCGCCCGCAACCAGGTTTGGCTCGCGCTGTTCGTCCTGCTCACCCTGACCTTCTCCAAGAACGTCTACATGGCGGCCTTCGCCTCCTACTACACCTTCTTCCTGATCGAGCGCTTCGCCGTGTCGGTGCAGGCAGCACAACTCCATCTGTTCGTGTTCCTGGGTGCTGTGGCCGCCGGTACGATGCTCGGCGGGCCGATCGGCGATCGGATCGGCCGCAAGCCGGTGCTCTGGCTGTCGATCGTCGGCGTCCTGCCGTTCAGCCTCGCAATCCCGTTCCTGCCCTTGCCCTTGACCGTGCTGGCGGCAATCGTCGCCGGCATCCTGATGGCCTCGGCTTTTCCGACCATCGTCGTCTACGCCCAGGACCTGCTGCCGGGGCGGGTCGGCCTCGTCGGCGGCCTGTTCTTCGGCTTCGCCTTCGGCATGGGCGGCATCGGTGCGGTGCTGGTGGGTGCGCTTGCCGACTTCTACGGCCTGCGCCTCGCGTTCATCCTGACCGGTGCCATGCCGGCGCTCGGCCTGCTCGTCGCCTTCCTGCCCGACCTCGACCGGCTCGGGGCGCGGGCCAGCCGTGTCCCGGTCCAAGCGCCAAGGCCGCAGGCGGCTCCGTGACCCGGCACAGAGTCCAGGATCGGGGCAGGTGACCGTTTCGCCGGCCGAGATCGCCCTGCTGTCGGCTGCCGCCTTCTGCACCTCGGCGCTCACCGCGTCGGTCGGTGCCGGGGGTGGCACGCTGCTGATCGCGCTGATGCTGCAGGTGATGCCGCCGGCGGTGGCGATACCCGTTCACGGGGCCGTGCAGCTCGCGTCCAACACGACCCGGGTCTGGCTGCTCCGGCATCACCTCGCATGGCCGATCATCGTCCGCTTCGCGGCCCTCATGCCGCTCGGCGTTGCCCTCGGACTTCGGGCCTTTCAGGGGCTGCCGACCGAGGTCGTCCAGATGCTGATCGGCGGGTTCATCCTGCTCTCGCTGGCGGCACGACGGATCGGCCGGTGGCGGGAGAGCGAGGTGCCGCTGTGGGCCTTCGTGCCGATCGGCTTTTTCACCGGTGCCCTCAACATGGTGGTCGGCGTGATCGCGCCGATCCTGGGCGTGCTGATCATCCGCAAGGATCTGGGCAAGGAGGCGATGGTCGGCACGCTCGGGGTCTTCGGCTTCGTCGGCAACCTGTTGAAGATCATCGGCTTCACCCTGATCGGCTTCAGCCTCGTCGCCTACGGGCCGCTCCTGCTGTGCATGGTGCCGGCCGCCATCGCCGGGACGCGGACAGGCCGTGCCGTGCTTGCCAAGCTGAACGCAACCTGGTTCCTCGTGGCCTTTCGTTTGGTCCTCGGGGCCTTGGCCCTGAAACTGATCGTGATCGACGGGCTCGCGGCGCTGCTCGCCTGAGGCGGCCCGTCAGCGATAGATCATGATCGCGAGCCGGCAGGTGCGCAGCAGTTCGGTGGTGGTGCTGCCGATGACGAGGCTTCTGAGCCGCGAATGGCCGTAGGCGCCCATGACGAGCATCTGGTCGCCGCCTTCCTCGACCGCACCGCCGATGACCTTGACGGGCTCGCCCGCCTCGATGCGCATCTCGGCCTGGAGCCCGCCGCCCTGCAACTGGCTGACGGCACCGTCGAGCTTTCGCCGGGTCTCGTCGTTCGGGGTGCCGGCGTAGAGGACCTCGCAGGTCATGCCGGCGTAGAGCGGCGAGCGCGAGACCTCGTCGACCGCCTTCAGCGCGCTGCTGCGGCCGTCGAAGGCGATCAGCACCCGGTGGATCGGGCGGTAGGTGCGGGTGGCGATCAGGATCGGCCTGTGGCTGGCGCGGACGATCCGCTCGAGGTTCGAGCCCAGGTGCAGCTTGGCGAAGTCGGCCGCCTCGCCGCGCTTGCCGATCACCAGGAGTTGCGCCCCCGCCTCGCGTTCGGCGAGGGTTTCCAGAAGGTCGCCGTGGCGCAAAAGGGGCGTGACCTCGCCGACGCCCGCCTCCTTGATGCGGGCTTCGGCCTCCTCGAGATCGAGCCAGCCCTGTCGGTGCAGGAGCTTGGCGCGCTCGGCGTCGACCGCGGCCAACTCCTCCAGGAGCTGGCGCCGCGCGGCGGGCACGATCCGCCCGGAGCGGTCGGACGAGCTGACCTCGCGGCGGCCCAGCACCTTCAACAGTTCGACCGGGGCGCCGAGGCGCTTGGCCGCCCAGGCCGCGTGGTCGGCGACGGTGGACGTGTAGACCGAGCCGTCGATGCAGGCCAGGACAGCGGATGACATGGCGAACCCTCCCTCAGTGCGACATCAGCCGGTCGAGCGCGCCCGGCTTGTCGTGGATCGCCAGCTTGTCGACGATCGTCTCGCTCGCTTGGTTGAGACCCCTGACCTCGACCTCCGCACCCTCGCGGCGGAACTTCAACACCACGGTATCCAGGGCGGCAACGCTGGAAATGTCCCAGATGTGGGCGTGGGTCAGGTCGATCGTGACCTTGTCCAAGGCTTCGCGGAAGTCGAAGGCGGCGAGGAAATCCTCGCTCGAGGCGAAGAACAGTTGGCCCTCGACCAGATAGGTCCGCTGCCGGCGGTCCTCGGAGAGCACCGAGCGCACGCGGAAGATCTGGGCGATCTTGCCGGCGAAGAAGATGCCGGAGAGCAGCACCCCCAACAGCACGCCGATGGCGAGGTTGTGGGTGGCGACCACGCCCACGACCGTCGCGACCATGACGATGCTGGAACTCGGGGGGTGGGTGCGGAGCTTCTTCAAGGACGCCCAGCTGAAGGTGCCGACCGACACCATGATCATGATGGCGACCAGCGCCGCCATCGGGATCAGCCCGACCAGATCGCCGAGGAACACGACCAGGATCAGCAGAAACACGCCGGCCGAGAAGCACGACAGCCGGCCGCGACCGCCCGACTGCACGTTGATGATCGACTGGCCGATCATGGCGCAGCCGCCCATGCCGCCGAGAAAGCCGGTGGTGATGTTGGCGACACCCTGGCCGTAGCATTCCCGGTTGCGATCCGAGCTGGTGTCGGTCAGCTCGTCGACGATCGAGGCGGTCATCAGCGATTCGAGCAGACCCACCGCTGCCACCGCCGCCGAGGTCGGCAGGATGATCCAGAGCGTCTCCAGGGTCAGGGGGATGTCGGGCAACAGGAACACGGGCAGGGTCGAGGGCAACTCGCCCATGTCGCCGACGGTCCTGAGGTCCCAGCCGAACACCAGCACCAGCGAGGTGATGACCAGGATGCAGACCAACGGCGCCGGCACCGCCTTGGTCAGCAGGGGGAAGAGGTAGAGGATGGCGAGGCCGAGGGCGACGAGCGGGTAGGTCAGCCAGGGCACGCCGACCAGCTCCGGGAGCTGGGCGAGGAAGATCAGGATGGCGAGCGCATTGACGAAGCCCGTCAGGACCGAGCGGGAGACGAAGCGCATCGCCCGGTCGAGGCGAAACAATCCTGCCAGGATCTGCAGGACGCCCGCGAGGATGGTCGCGGCGAGCAGATATTCGAGGCCGTGTTCCTCGACGAGGGTGACGAACAGCACGGCCGTGGCCGCCGTGGCCGCCGAGATCATGCCCGGCCGGCCGCCGACGATCGCGGTGATCACCGCGATGGAGAAGGACGCGTAGAGCCCGACCTTGGGATCGACCCCGGCGATGATCGAAAAGGCGATCGCCTCGGGGATCAGCGCCAGCGCAACCACCAGCCCTGCGATCAGGTCGCTCTTGACGTTGCCGAACCAGTTGTCGCGCAGCGGCGCCCATTCGGGCACCGCCAGCCGTCGAGCCGCCAAGGGCCGTCTCCTTCGAAATCTGCAGGGAACCGCGGCCGGACAGGGTAGGGTGCTCGACCAAAGTCGAGGGCGAACATGCAGCCCGCGCGGCCGAGGGCAACCTCCGTTCACGCGGGGCTGCCCTCACGGGTGCGGCCGCGTCAGGGGCGGGCGGTCAGCTCGAACAGTTCGCGGCCGATCAGCATGCGGCGGATCTCGGAGGTGCCGGCGCCGATCTCGTAGAGCTTGGCGTCGCGCAGGAGGCGGCCCGCCGGATAGTCCTCGATATAGCCGTTGCCGCCGAGCGCCTGGATCGCTTCGAGCGCCATCCAGGTGGCCTTCTCCGCCGCGTACATCAGGCAGCCGGCGGCATCCTGGCGGGTGATCCGGCCGGCATCTGCCGCCTTGGCGACGGCGTAGACATAGGCCTTGCAGGCGTTCAGCGTCGCGTACATATCGGCGAGCTTGCCCTGCATCAGCTGGAAGGTGCCGATCGGCCGGCCGAACTGCCGGCGCTCGTGAACGTAGGGCAGGACGAGGTCCAACGCCGCCTGCATGATGCCCAAGGGACCGCCCGCGAGCACCAGTCGCTCGTAGTCGAGCCCGGACATGAGGACGCCGACCCCTTGGTCGACCTCACCGAGCACGTTTTCCGCCGGCACCTCGCAGCCGTCGAAGACGAGTTCCGCCGTATCCGAGCCGCGCATGCCGAGCTTGTCGAGCTTGGGCGAGACGGTGAACCCGGCCATGCCCTTCTCGACCAGGAACGCGGTGATGCCCTTGGGGCCGGCGTCGGGCGTCGTCTTGGCGTAGACCACCAGCACGTCGGCCTCGGGGGCGTTGGTGATCCACATCTTGCGGCCGTCGAGCACGAACCGGTCGCCCTTGCGCGCGGCCGCGAGCCGCATGGCGACGACGTCCGAGCCCGCCTCGCTCTCGCTCATGGCGAGGGCTCCCACATGCTCGCCGGAGATCAGCTTCGGCAGAAACCGGCGCTTTTGCTCCGCATTGGCGAAGCGGCGGATCTGGTTGACGCAGAGGTTGGCGTGCGCGCCGTAGGAGAGGCCGACCGAGGCCGAGGCGCGGCTGATCTCCTCCACGGCGAGGGTGTGCTCGAGATAGCCGAGCCCGCTGCCGCCGTCCGCCTCCTCGACGGTCAGGCCGAGGAGGCCCAGCGCACCGAGCCTCGGCCAAAGATCGCGGGGAAAGGTGTTGGTGCGGTCGATCGCAGCGGCGCGCGGCGCGATTTCCGCCTCCGCAAAGCGGGCGACGGCGGTGCGGACCGCCTCGGCCGTCTCGCCGAGGCCGAAGTCGAGGGTGGGGCTGCGGAAGGCGGCGATGGGCGGGCTCCCGAATGCGGCGATGCATTATGGCGTCAGGTTGCAGCCGCGGCCAAGGCTTGGCGAATGCCGTCCGGCGATTTGTCATAATACGGGTTTTCCCCCGGCAACTGCCTGTCACGCCACGAAACGTGGATAAACAGTTCGTTTCGTAATACGGCGTTTCGCCCGCGCTGCGCGCCGGGGGACGATGAGCTGCACGATGTCCGAAAAGCCCGGCGAGCGTAGCACATTTAGGTGCGTGTTCCCAGATCGGTCCGCGGCCCGGCCGGCGAGGCGGGATCGACGCCGTGCACCGGGCCCTGGCGGCGCCGACAGCGGGCGCCGAATGCGGGGGTCGACGGCGGGCGCGGTCTCGGCCAGATGGGTGCCATGACGGGTGCGCTCGCCTTCGCCGCGATCGGCCGGACATCGTCGATACCGGCCTTCGATCCGCCCGGCGCATGTCCCCTGCGGACGGCGAAGGGCGGCAGGGGAGGAGGTGGCATGAAGGGACCGGCAAGCACGATCCAGGGGCTCGACGCGGACGGCCGGGCGTTTGCGATCGAGAAGCTGGACGCGCACCGGCGCGGCGTGCGTCACGTCGCGGTGTCGGCCTTCGTCTTCGACGGCGATCGGTTGCTGCTGCAGCGGCGTGCCCTCGGCAAGTACCACTCGGGCGGGCAATGGGCGAACAGCTGCTGCAGCCACCCGGCCTGGGGCGAGAGCCCGGCCGCGTGCGTCCACCGCCGGGTTCGAGAAGAACTCGGCCTTGATTTGGCCTTCGACGAGGTCGGGACGTTCGACTACGCGGCCGCCGTGGGCAACGGGCTGGTCGAGAACGAGGCGGTGCATCTGTTCCGGGCCGAGGTCGACCGCCGCACCCTCGTGCCGCGGCCGGCCGACGACGAGGTGATGGACCTGCGTTGGATGACGACGGCGGAACTGCAGGCCGATGTTGCGCGCCAGCCGCAGCGCTATACCCCTTGGCTCGGGCTCTATCTCGAGGAAGCCTGGCCGCTGATTGCCCGGGCCGCCTGATCGCCGACCGCGTCACCCACGCGCCACGCGCGTGACCCAACGCAAAGACAACCTGGCGGAGAAGCGTAGACTCCGCTCGATCGGCGCCGTGCCGCATCCTTCGACGTGCCGGCGCGGGCAATCGCCAATCCCGGAGCGAGGGCAGCATGAGCGAGGTCGCCTACGGGGTCTGGGACGGCATCGTCTACGACAACCGGGAGGGCTCGGCCGGTGCCGGGCCGGCTTTTCCGAGCCTCGCCAATTTCGACGAGTTCGACGCGGGCAATGCGATCCGCGCCTTCGTTGCGGATCGTGGCTTCGTCGTGTTCGATCCGACGGTGAGCCTGCTCGATACGTTCTACCGGCAGTTGGCCCAGGCCGCCGAGCAGTCCTGCGGCAAGTGCACGCCGTGCCGGATCGGCACCGTGCTGGTGCGCGACGCCCTGGACGCGCTGCGCCGCGGCGAGCGGACGGCGCTCGACCTCGACCAGATCTTCAGGCTGGCCGACCAGATGACCCGGACCTCGATGTGCGGCCTCGGGCAGACCTGCTCGCGCGCCCTGCGTGCCGCGATCCGCGAATTCCCCGAGGTGTTCGAGGCGGAGATCCGCGCGGCCCCGGCACCGGCGCAGAACGCCATGTCCTACATGACGGCGCCCTGCATCGAGGCGTGCCCGTCGCGGATCAACGTGCCGCGCTACATCGACTACATCAAGGACGGCAAGCCGGCCCACTCGCTGGGCGTGATCCTGCAGAAATACCCGATGGCCGCGACCTGCGGGCGGGTCTGCGTGCGCTTTTGCGAGATGGCCTGTAGGCGGAAGTTCGTCGACGAGGCGGTCGGCATCAAGACGCTCAAGCGCTACGTGGCCGACCAGCAAAAGGGGCCCAACGCCCTGGTCTTCGGCCGCGACCTGATCCGCGAGCCGCTCGGCGCCAACATGCGGGTGGCGGTGGTGGGTGCCGGTCCCGCCGGCATCTCCTGCGCCTATCACCTGCTGCTGCACGGCTATCGGGTCGACATCCTGGAGGCGATGGAGGACGCGGGCGGCATGGCGGCACGGGGCATTCCGAGCTACCGCCTGCCGAAGGACGTGCTGCGCGCCGAGACCGACATCATCACCGCCCTCGGCGGCCGTTTCCTGTTCGACAAGGCCCTGGGCCGGGACTTCTCGATCGACGACCTGTTCGCGCGGGGCTATCGCGCCGTGTTCCTGTCGCTCGGCTGCCAGGAGGGCACCAGGCTCGGCATCGAGAACGAGGATCCGAAGCTTGCCGGCTACCAGTCGGGGGTGGGCTTTCTGCTCCGGGTCCACGACCACGTCGCCGGAGCGTTGCGCGTGGCGCTCGAGGGCGACGTCGTGGTGGTCGGCGGCGGCAACGTCGCCATGGACTGCGCCCGCTCGGCCCTGCGGATGGGGGCGTCCGCCGTCCACGTCCTCTATCGGCGGACCCGCAAGGACATGCCGGCCGATGCGGACGAGGTGAAGGCCGCCGAGGCCGAGGGCGTCGTGTTCCACTTCCTCACCAACCCCAAGCGGATCGTCGCGGAGGACGGGCGCGTCGCCGGCGTCGAGCTGATCGACATGCAGGCGGGCGAACCGGACGACGAGGGGCGCTCGAAGGTGGCGCCCGTGGCCGGCAGCGAGCGGATCATGGCCTGCGGCACGCTGATCGCCGCGATCGGCCAGCAGGTGCGCGACGGCGTGCTGAGCCCCGAGGACGGCATCGCCTTCGATCGCTGGAACTGCATCCGGGTGAACCCGGACGACCTCACCACGTCGCGCCCCGGCGTTTTCGCGGGCGGCGACTGCGCGACCGGGCCCTCGACCCTGATCCACGCCATGGCCGCGGGCCTGAAGGCGACGCGCAGCATCGACGACTACATCCGCCTCGGCCACATCCGCTTCCGGCCGCGCTCGCGGATGCGCCGGCTCTTGAACGACAACACCATGCTCGCCGAGGACGCGGTCGAACTGCCGGTCAAGCACCAGTACCGGGCGCACCACCCGGAACTGGATGCCGCCGTGCGCAGCCAGATGTTCGAGGAGGTCGAGCAGACCATCAGCGTCGAGGCGGCCTATCGCGAGGCGAGCCGCTGCATGCGCTGCTACCGCATCTACTCGGTGATCACCGAGCGGCCGATCCCGGAGGGGGTGGGGCGATGAGCGACGCGACCGCAGCCGAGGCCTTTGCTGCCACCATCAACCGCGTGGCCGTGACCAGCCGCACCGACGAGACCATTCTGGAGTGCGCCCGCCGCCACGGCATCCACATCCCGACCTTGTGCGAACTGCACGACATCGACCACGCGCCCGGCACTTGCCGGGTCTGCCTGGTCGAGATCGAGACCCGGGGCGGTGCGAAGCCCCTCACGGCAACCGCCTGCAACACGCCGATGCAGGACGGTCTCGTCGTGCGGACCCGCACGCCGGCCCTGCGCGAGATGCAGCGCCTGCAGGTGGAACTCTTGCTGGCCGACCACGACCAGGACTGCGCCACCTGCATCCGCCACGGCAATTGCGACCTGCAGGACGTGGCCCAGTTCGTCGGCCTCGAGACCAACCGCTTCTTCGATCCGGACCGGGTCGCCAAGCGGCCGATCGACGCCTCCTCGCCCGCGCTGATCCGCAACATGCAGCGCTGCATCCGCTGCCAGCGGTGCATCGCCATCTGCCGCGACGGGCAGGGGGTGGACGCGCTGATCCAGGTGGGCAGCGGGCTCGATACGGCGGTGGGCCTGCGCTACGGCCTGGACCAGCAGCATTCGGCCTGCGTCACCTGCGGCCAGTGCGTGCTGGTCTGCCCGACCGGGGCGCTCGGCGAGCGCGACGAGATCGAGCGGGTGCTGGACTACATCTACGATCCGGAGATCGTCACGGTCGTGCAGTTCGCGCCCGCGGTGCGGGTCGGCTTCGGCGAGGAGTTCGGCCTGCCGCCCGGCACCAATGTCGAGGGCCAGATCATCACCGCGCTGCGCCGGCTCGGCGCCGACATCGTGCTCGACACCAACTGGGGCGCCGATCTGGTGGTGATGGAGGAGGCGACCGAACTCCTGCACCGGCTGCGGGCGGGCCAGCGGCCGACCTTCACCTCCTGCTGTCCCGCCTGGATCAACTTCGCCGAACGGCACTACCCCGACATCCTGCCGTTGCTCTCGACCACCAAGTCGCCGCAGCAATGCGTCGGCATCGTGGCCAAGACCTATCTGCCGGCCAAGCGCGGCCTCGATCCGAAGCGGGTGCGGGTGGTCTCGATCATGCCGTGCACCGCGAAGAAGGACGAGGTGGTGCGCCCGCAGCTGCGCCACGACGGCATGCCCGAGGTGGACGTGGTGCTCACCACCCGCGAGTTCGCGCGGCTGCTGCGCCGCGAGGGGCTCGACCTCGCCACGCTCGAGCCGTCCACCTTCGACGACCCGCACATGAGCGAATATTCGGGTGCCGGGGCCATTTTCGGCACCACCGGCGGCGTCATGGAGGCGGCCGTCCGCACCCTCTACCACCTGGTCAACGGCGAGGAACTGGAGGCGGTCGAACTCGCGCAGCTGCGCGGCTTCGAGGGCGTGCGCACGGCCACGGTCGACCTCGGCAACGGGGCCGGGACGGTGAAGGTCGCCATGTGCCACGGCCTGAAGCCCACCCGGCAACTGGTCGAGGCGGTGCGCGCCGGCACGCTCGATCTCGACTTCGTCGAGGTGATGGCGTGCCCCGGCGGCTGCGTCGACGGCGGCGGCACGCTGCGCTCGAAGAAGCACTATCTGCCGCACGCCATGAAGCGCCGCGAAGCCATCTTCGCCATCGACCGGCACAAGACCGTACGGCGCTCGCACCAGAATACCCAGGTCCAGGCCCTCTATCGCGACTTCCTCGGCGCCCCGCACTCGGAAAAGGCCCACGCGCTCCTGCACACGCACTACACCGACCGCAAAATCGAAATGACCCGCTCGGTCCGCGAAATCTGGCAGGAGATCGTGATGACGGGAAAAGTGTATTGAGAGAAGGCCAGGGGGCTTTTGGCCCCCTGGAACCCCCGGGCGACGGCTACGCCGTCGCCAATTCCGTGGGGGTTTCCAAGGGGGCCAAAAGCCCCCTTGGCTTCCTCTTTCGGCCGCCTCAGCCGGTTGATGTCCGGGCGAAGACCTCTGCCACCGCCGGGCGGCGCAGCAGGGCGGCGGCGGTTTCGTGGAGGAAGGCCTCGTCGCGGCTGGCGGCGGGCCGGGAGAGGTCGAGGCGGTCGACCACGGCGGTCGGCTTGGGGGCCAGCACCAGCACCCGGTCGGCGAGGCGTAAAGCATCGATCGGGTCGTGGGTGACGATCACGGCCGCCATGCGGGCCTCGTCGATCAACTGGCGCAGGAGCCGGTGGACCTCTTGGCGCAGGCCGACGTCGAGGCCGCTGAAGGGCTCGTCCATCAAGAGCAGATCGGGGCGAGTGGCGAGCGCCCGGGCGATGGCGACCCGCTGCCGCATGCCGCCGGAGAGGGCGCCGGGCAGGAGGTGGCGGGCGCTCGGTTCGAGGCCGATCCGGGCGAGGAGATGGGCGGCGTCGCGCTGCCGGCGCGCCCCGGGAACGCCTTGAGCCTGCAGGCCGAAGGCGGCGTTGTCGAGGGCGCTCTTCCAAGGCAGGAGCCGCGGCTCCTGGAAGACCAGGGCCGTGCGGCGAAAGTCGTTGCGGACGACGCCGGCGGTGGGGGTGAGAAGGGCTGCCGCGAGGTGCAGGGTCGTGGTCTTGCCGCAGCCGCTCGGGCCGATCAGGCCGACGACGGCACCCGGGGGCACGTCGAAGGCGAGACCGCCGAGGACGGGGGTCGGGCCGTAGTGGTGGTGCACGGCATCGAAGCTCAGCACGAAGTCCTGCCGGCATGGTCGTCGCGCCACGCCTCGACGCGCCGGCGCAGCGGGTCGAGCAGCAGGGCGTCGATCAGCAGCACGATGGCCGCCACCAGGACGACCAGGGCGAGGGCGCGCGGCAGGTCGAGATGGGCGCGGGCGGTGGCGAGGTCGGCGCCGAGGCCCTGGCCGGCGCCCAGCACCTCGGCCATGACCACTGCCTTCCAGGCGATGCCGTGCGCGGTGCCGAGGGCGGGGATGACGTGGGCCGTGACCTGCGGCAGCCGGACGTGGAGGAGGCGCAGCCGCGGGCTCGCGCCGAACGACGTGGCCATCGCCTCGAGTGAGGAATCGACGGTGCGCATGCCCTGGACCGTGGCGGCGAAGACGAGCGGCATCAGGGCGAGGGCCGCCGTCAGGGCCGCACCCGTGCCGCTCGCGCCGAACCACAACAGCGCCAGGATCACCCAGGCGATCGGCGGGACGGCGAGGATGGTGACGATCGACGGCCGGACGAGGTCGTGGATCCGCCGCGAACGGCCGGCCACGGCGCCGAGGCCGATGCCCACCAGGGCGCCGCCGGCAAAGCCGGCCAGGGCCGCCCAGGCGGTGCGGGCGAGGCTCTGCAGCATGGCCGGCTCCTCGAGGAAGGCCGCGAGGGCTGCAAGCGTGGCCGCCGGCGAGGGCAGGACGAACGGCCCCCAGACGAGGTGGATCGCCTGCCACACGGCCAAGAGCAGGGCGATGCCCAAAGCGGTGGTCGCGGCTTTGGCGAGGCTTTGGGACATCTCAGAGCCCGACGTAGAACGCGTCGCCCGGCAGGCGACCACCGATCAGCGCGGGCGAGAATTCGCCGAGGGCTCGAAGGAACGC
>JBMCMJ010000045.1:0-13928 GCA_048615135.1 Pseudomonadota bacterium | reverse complement strand
GCCGCCGTCCTCGCCGAGATCGGCCTCGTTGGCGGTGGCGAGCAGGTTGCGGCCGGGGATCGCCACCATGCCCTCGGGCGCGATGCCCGAGGGGATCAGCTGAACGAAGTCGGGATCGCCGCCGGTGTCGCGGTAGACCGCGACCCGCTCCGCCTCGTCGACGTCCACGAACTCGGGCTCCGGATCGCTCGGCGCGACCTCGGCGAGGCCCGTCAGATCGACCAGCCGCAGGCTGGCGCAGTCGGGCGTGCCGCCCGCGAGCCCGATCAGCGTCGGATTGCCCGCGGGCAGCTGCGGGATGACGCCGTCGTTCAGGTCCTCGTCGCGCTCGTTCTCGATGGCGACGGCGACGAAGCTGCCGTCCGGGGCGACGGCGATCGAATCCGGCTGGCCGCCGAGGTCGCAGCTGGCGAGCGGCTCGCGGCCGGCGAGGGCGAAGGCATCCAGGCGTCCCGAAGGCTCGGTGTAGCTGGCCGACGTGTTCACTCCGACCAGCACCACGTTGCCGGCCACCGCGACCGAGGTCGGCTCGCCGTCGACCTCGATCATGCCGCCCGGCTGCGGGTTCCGCGGATCGGTGATGTCGACGAAGCCGATCACGCCGAGCGGGCTGTCGGAATCGACCAGCATCGAGCCGTCGGCGCTGGCGGCGATGATCTCGGCCGAGCTCTCGCGGCTCCGCTCAGCCCCCTCGGGCATGTTCCGCACGACCTCGAAGGAGGCGATGCGCTCGAAGGCCATCTGCGCACGGGCATCGACGGCACTCGACGCGAGCAGGGCCGCGGCCAGGGCAGGCAGCAGGTGGGGACGACGCATGGCGACCTCCGCGATCGGGACCATGTGTCGGATGCCCGCCTTTCGTGGTGGATCGATGGCGGTCGATGTCCTCAGTCCGCTTTCGAGCAGTCCAGCTCGATGCGGTTGGCCGCGTCGCGCACCTTGGCCGCAAGGTCGGGCGGCAGTTCGCGGACGTCGGCCGGGACCGCATCCAGCCGCGCCAGCACGAGCGGATCGAGTTGCCCGGGGCGATGCAGCAGCGGCGTGCAGCCGGCCGCACCCTCGAGGCGAACGGCGGGCCCGCCGTTCGGATAGGCGAGGCTGATGAAGAAGCTCCGGTCGTGGACGCGGATCTGGTCGAACATGCCGAGCGGCACCGGTCGATCAAAGGCGAGGTCGAGCTCCAGCACGAGCCGTCCGTCCACGTGCGTGAGGTCCAGCCCGCGGGCGTCGAGCCGGCGCTCCGTGCCGTCCGTCGTGCGGACCTCGGTAAAGAAGGACCAGGGCGGCAGGGTGCGGCCGTAGCGGTCGGCGAGGCTGCGCAACTCCTCGCGCTCGAGGAGCCCGTCACCGTTCGCATCCAGGCCCTCGATCTCGAAGGCACTGAACAGGGGATCGAAGGTCCAGCGGTGGCGGATCGCCGCGACGGCGTCTCCCTCTGTCACCACCGTGCTCTCGACCTGGATCCAGATGTGGGGGTGGGCATGGGCCTCGCCGCCCCCGAGCAGGGCCAGAGCCAAGGCGATGCCCGCGGCATGGCGCACCGTGCTGCCTCCCTCGTTCGTTGTCCGGCCGCACGGTGCCACGCCCAGGGCGCCGGAGCCAGTCCCGGTTCAGGGCGTGCTTGACACGAGGCGGAGCGGGCAACCAAAACACGTCCGCCAACCGTTCATTTCACCGGAACCGCCGCCATGTCGCTCGCCTCGCCGCAGGGTCAAGTCACCGTCGCGTTGCCGGACGGCGCGCGGCGCACCTACCCGGCGCCGGTCACGGGTGGCGAGGTCGCGGCCTCGATCGCCAAGGGCCTCGCCAAGGAGAGCGTGGTCGTGGTGGTCGATGGCGAGCTCTGGGACCTCGACCGCGCGCTGCCCGACGGGGCGGTCATCCGCTTCGTCAAGCGCAACGACCCCGAGGCGCTCGAGGTCATCCGCCACGACTGTGCGCACGTCATGGCCGAGGCGGTGCAGCGGCTCTTTCCGGGCACCCAGGTGACCATCGGTCCGCCGATCGCCGACGGCTTCTACTACGACTTCGCGCGCAACGAGCCGTTCTCGACCGACGATCTCGCATCGATCGAGGCGGAGATGGCACGCATCGCCCAGGCCAATCGGCCGTTCGTCCGTGAGGAGGTGAGCCGCGACGAGGCACGGCGGCGCTTCGAGGCGATGGGCGAGCGCTACAAGCTGGAACTGCTCGACGCCATTCCCGAGGGCGAGCCGATCACGCTCTACCATCAGGGCGAATGGTTCGACCTCTGCCGCGGGCCGCACGGGCCGTCGACCGGCGGGATCGGCGCCTTCAAGCTCCTCAAGGTGGCCGGCGCCTATTGGCGCGGCGACAGCCGCAACGCGCAGTTGCAGCGCATCTACGGCACCGCGTTCGCCACCGAGAAGGAGCTGAAGGCGTATCTGTTCCGCCTGGAGGAGGCGGAGAAGCGCGACCACCGGCGGGTCGGGCGCGAATTGGGCCTCTTTCACATCCAGGAGGAGGCGGCGGGCTCGGTCTTCTGGCACGCCAAGGGCTGGACGCTCTACCGCGAGATCGAGAGCTACATCCGCCGCCGCCTGGACGCGGCGGGCTATCAGGAGGTCAAGACCCCGCAGCTCATCGACCGCGTGCTCTGGGAAAAATCGGGGCACTGGGAAAAGTTCCGCGAGAACATGTTCACGCTCGAGAGCGAGAACAAGACGCTCGCCATCAAGCCGATGAACTGCCCGGGCCACGTCCAGATCTTCAAGCGCAACCTCTACAGCTACCGCGACCTGCCGCTCAGGATGGCCGAGTTCGGCTCGTGCTTCCGCAACGAGCCGTCGGGGGCGCTGCACGGGATCATGCGCACCCGCAACTTCACGCAGGACGACGCGCACATCTTCTGCACGCCGGAACAGATCGACAGCGAGACCCAGGCGTTCTGCGCGCTGCTCGCGAGCATCTACAAGGATCTGGGTTTTCCCGAGTTCCGCGTGAAGTTCTCCGACCGTCCCGCCGTGCGCGCCGGCGCCGACGAGGTGTGGGACCAGGCCGAGCAGGCGCTGTTGGAGGCGACCCGTAAGGCCGGGGTCGAGGTCACCCTCAACCCGGGGGAGGGCGCCTTCTACGGGCCCAAGCTCGAATTCGTCCTGACCGATGCTTTGGGGCGCGATTGGCAGTGCGGCACCCTGCAGGTCGACTTCGTGCTGCCCGAGCGACTCGACGCGAGCTATATCGGCGCGGACAACGAGAAGCACCGGCCGGTGATGCTGCACCGGGCCATCCTCGGCTCGCTCGAGCGGTTCATCGGCATCCTGATCGAGGAGACCGGCGGCCGGCTGCCGATGTGGCTCTCGCCGGTGCAGGTGGTGGTGGCGACCATCACCAACGAGGCCGACGCCTATGCGAGCGAGGTCGTCGACGCATTGAAGGCCAGGGGCTTGCGCGTCCAGGCCGATCTGCGGTCCGACAAGATCGGCTACAAGGTCCGCGAGCACAGCGTGCAGAAGGTGCCGGTCATTCTCGCGGTCGGCGCGCGCGAGCAGACCGAACGGACCGTGGCCCTGCGCCGTTTGGGTGAAAGTGGGCAGGAAAGCCTTGCTCTCGACGAAGCCATCGGCGTATTGGTGCGATCCGCAGCGCCGCCGGCCTGATCCCGTTTCGTTGGTCGAGCCGCGGCTGCACCCGCGGTTGGATCAATGGTGGTGAGGTAACGGGCTAGATGGCAGGGACGCGCGAAGATCATCGCGTCAACGATCGTATCGACAGCAACGAGGTTCGCCTCGTCGACGCCGATGGTGAGATGGTGGGTGTGGTGCCCATTCGCGAAGCGCTCTACCGGGCCAGCGAGGCCGGCCTCGATCTGGTCGAGATCTCGCCCAATGCCACCCCGCCGGTCTGCAAGATCCTCGACTACGGCAAATTCAAGTACGAGGCGCAGAAGCGCGCCAACGCCGCACGCAAGAAGCAACGGGTCATCGAGGTCAAGGAGATCAAGATGCGCCCGGGCATCGACGACAACGACTACAACATCAAAATGAAGAAGGTGCGAACCTTCCTCGACGAGGGCGACAAGGTGAAGGTCACCATGCGCTTTCGCGGGCGGGAGATGTCGCATCAGCACATCGCCATGGACATCCTGACCAAGGTCAAGGAAGAGGTGGCGGATCTGGCGAAGGTCGAGCAGTTCCCGAAGATGGAAGGCCGCCAGATGGTCATGGTGATGGCGCCGCTCAAATAGTGGCACCGCCACACGCCGAGCGCCTCGTCGATCTTCGGGGCACCCTGGCCCGCGCGGGTGTCGACGGGTTCGTGCTGCCGAGAACCGACATGTTCGGCTCGGAATACCTGCCCCCTGCGGACGAGCGGGTCGCTTGGCTCAGCGGCTTCACCGGCTCCGCCGCACGGGTGGTCGTCCTGCCCGACCGGGCCGCGGTCTTTACCGACGGCCGCTACAGCCTGCAGATCGAAGCCGAGGTGGACGCCGCCCTGTTCGAGCGGTGCCACCTGCTGCGCCGACCGCCGGCCGACTGGCTGGGCGAACACGTCGCCCCCGGTGCGCGCATCGGCTACGATCCGAAGCTCCACCTGAAAGCCGACGTCGAGCGGCTGCGCACCGTGCTCGACCGCAGGGGAGCCACGCTCGTGGCCCTCGAGAGCAACCCCGTCGACTCGGCGTGGCTCGACCGACCGGCACCGCCGCGCGCCCCGTTGCGCAACCATCCCTCCGAGTTCGCCGGAGAGACGAGCCGCGACAAGCGTTCCCGGATGCTCGCCGAGGTCGCGGGGCAAGGTGCGGAGGGCTTCTTCGTCTCCACCGGCGACGGCGTTGCGTGGCTGTTGAACGTCCGCGGCAACGACATCCCCTTCAACCCCCTTTGCCTGGGCCTGGTCCTGGTCCTGCCGGGCGGTCGGGCCGTCTTCTTCGTCGATCCTGCGAAGGTGCCGCCGGGCTTCGCTTTCGAGGACGAGGGCATCGCGGCCGCGCCGTTCGCCGATCGCCTCGCTCTCTACGCCGAACTCGGTCACGAGGAGGGCACGCGCATCCTGGTGGACCCGGCGGTCACCCATCTGGGGCTGATCGACGAGTTGCGGGCCGCGGGTCTCTGCATCGTCGAGGGGAGTGATCCCGTGGGGCCGGCGAAGGCGCGCAAGAACGCGGCCGAGATCGCGGGTGCCCGCCGTGCCCAGGTGGTCGACGGTGCCGCCGTGACCCGCTTTCTCGCCTGGCTCGACCGACAGACCACGGTGGACGAGTTGGCGGCGGCGGCCGCGCTGGAGGCCGAGCGGGCGAAGGACCCGGACTACCTCGGACCCAGCTTCGACACCATCAGCGGTGCCGGGCCGAACGGGGCGATCGTCCACTACCGCGTCAGCGAGCGAACCAATCGGCGGCTCGAGCCGGGCTCGCTCTATCTGGTCGACAGCGGCGGGCAGTACCCGGACGCGACGACGGACGTCACCCGGACCGTTGCCATCGGCGAACCCACGGCCGAGATGCGTCGCCGCTTCACCCTGGTCCTCGAGGGCCACGTCGCGCTCGCGACCGCCGTCTTTCCGAAGGACACCCGCGGCTCGCAACTCGATGTGCTGGCCCGCCGGCCGCTGTGGCAGGCGGGGCTCGACTTCGACCACGGCACCGGGCACGGCATCGGCGCTGCGCTCTGCGTCCACGAAGGCCCGCAGCGCATCGCCAAGCGCGGTGGCGACGTCGACCTCGCGCCCGGCATGATCGTCTCCAACGAGCCGGGCAACTATCCGACCGGCCAGTTCGGCATCCGCACCGAGAACCTCATGCTGGTCGTGGACCAGGGCCGGCCGGCGGGCGGGGACATCGACCTGCTCGGCTTCGAGACCCTGACCTTCGTCCCGATCGACCGCCGCCTGATCGACCTCGATCTGCTGTCGCCGGCGGCGCGCAGCTGGGTCGACGGCTACCACGAAGCGGTGCGGCGCACCCTCGCGCCGCAGCTCGATGGCGACGACCTCGCCTGGCTGGAGGCGGCAACCGCCCCATTGTGAGGTTGCGGGCGCCCGGCATCGGGGCTTACCCTCCGCCGAAACGGGAAGGAGGATCCCATGTGCCGGATGTTGCCGAGCCTGCTCCTCGTCCTGCTCCTGGCGATGCCTGCCTCGGCCCAGGAGAGTGCACCCGTCGGGCGGATCGCCGCGCTGCAGGGCCAAGTTACGCTGGAGGGCGCCGGCGGGCGCGCGTCGGTTGCTGGAGGCGAACGGCTCGCGGCGGGGGATCGGCTCGTTACCGGGGTCGGCAGCCGCGTCCTTCTGCAGATCGACGGCGGCCTCGGCGTTGTGGTCGCGGCCTCGTCCGAGATGATGGTCGAGCGGGCGGTCGCCACGGTCGACGGGCCATGGTCGATCGTTCTCGACCTCGCCCGCGGTCTGCTCCGTGCCGTGCTGACGGCGCCGGCCGAGGGGGGTGCGGTCGACGTCCGGACCGCACTCGCCGTCACCTCGGTCCGCTCGACCGAGTGGACCGTCGAGACCGGCGCCGCCGGGACCGCGGTCTTCGCCCGCGACGGCGAGGTGACCGTGACGGGCAATGGGGCGTCGGTCGTTCTGCGCTCTGGCGAGGGCACGGACGTCCGGCCCGGTGAGCCCCCGACCCCGCCGGTCGCTTGGGGTCCGCCCCGGGTGCGCACCACGTTGGAGCGGTCCTCCTTCGCCGGTCGATGACCGGTGGCGGCGGGCCGGGCTTCCGGGCGCGCCTGCTCCTTGCGCTCGCCCTCGGCCTCGTCGTTGCCGGCCTCGCACAGCTGCCGGGTGCCGGAGCATGGCTCCAGCGGCAGGAGGCGCTGAGCCTGGACTGGCGCTTTCGCCTGCGCGGTTCCGAGCCGCCACCGACCGAACTGGTCCTGGTCCAACTCGGCGAGGCGACGATCGAGGCCGCCGGCGGCTGGCCGCTCGACCGCGCGATCTGGGCGCGCTTGATCGACACCCTCGCCGAGGCCGGTGCGCGAACCGTCGTGCTCGATGCGCTGTTCGAGCCACGGACGCCCGCCACCGCGGCGGACGCAGCATTGGCGGCGGCAATCGAACGCCACGGCCGGGTCGTCACCGCCGTCGCCATCGCCGCGAGCGACCATCGGTTCTCCCTCATCACGCCCGCGCCGGCGATCGCCGCGGCGGCAGCGGGGCTCGGCCACACGGCGCTCGGCCTCGGGATCGAGGGGCGTCTGCGCGGGCTTCCCGCGTTCGTTCCCGTCGGGGAGCGCCTCGTGCCGGCGCTCGCGCTCGAAGCACTGCGCGTGCACCGGGGCCTGCGGCCCGGCGATCTCACCGACGATGCGAGGGTCGCCGCTCGTCTCGGCGGCGAGGTCGTGGCCCCGGCATCGCGCCGCCAGTTCCTGCTGCGGCCCTACGGTCCCGCCGGGACGATCCCTACGATCGAAGTGGGCGATCTGCTGGCCGGCCGCGCCCGCGAAGGGCTGCGCGGCGCCTTGGTGGTGGTGGGCGCCGATGCAGTCGCGATCGGCGAGCGCTTCCGCTCGGCCTTCGATGTCTCGCTCAGCGGCGGGGAAGCCTTGGCCACGGCGGTCGGCAACCTGCTCGAAGGGCGCACGCTCCGCATGGTACCGGGGGCGGGCGCGGGCCTCACCGTACTCGCCGCGCTCGTGGGAACCCTACTTCTCGGACGGTGGTCGGCGCTCGTCTCCCTCGCCACGCTGTTCGCGCTCGTGAGCCTGCTGCTGGCGTCGGCGCAGGTCCTCTTCCAGCGCCACGATGTGTCCCTCCCGCTCGCGGCACCGCTGCTCGCCCTGGCACTCGCGGCCCTCGCCGTCGAAGCGATGCGGCTGGTGGCCGTGCAGCGGGCGGAGCGCGAGCTCGCACTGCAGCGGGCCAATCTCGGCCGCTTCTTCACGCCCGCCGTGGCCGACCGGCTCGCCCGCACGGCCGACGTGGCTGAGTTGGACCGGGCCGTCGAGGCGACCGTGTTGTTCGTCGACCTCGTGGGCTTTTCCGCGTTCGCCGAGCGGGTGGCGCCCGCGGTGGCGATGGCGGAACTGCGCCGGACGATGGCGCGCGTCGAAGCGGAGGTGTTCGCTGCGGGCGGCACGCTCGTCACCTTCCTGGGCGACGGGGCGCTCGCCTGCTTCGGCGTGCCGGAGCCGAGCGACGACGCACCGCTACGCGCGCTGCGCTCGGCCCGGCGGCTCGCCGAAGGCCACGACGGCGCACTCCCGATCAGCCTCGGCCTCCACCACGGCCCGCTGCTGATGGGCAATGGCGGCGGCACCCGTCAGTTCCAGTTCACGGTCATCGGCGACACCGTCAACGTGGCGAGCCGGATCGAGGAACTGACCCGCCGGCTCGAGGCCGCGATCCTGTGCTCCGCCGCCGTGATCGAACGCGCACGCGCGATCGACGGGGATGCGGTCGCGGGCTTCCTGCCGGTCGAACCGATGACGTTACGCGGGCGGACAGCGCCCATCGCGCTGTACGCGCTGCCGCGTCGCGCCGTCGTCGAAGAAGGCGGGGGGACTTGATGGTCCCCCCGGACCCCCCGGCGACGGCTACGCCGTCGCCACTCCAAGTCCGACGGCCCTGGCCGTCGGTCGGGGGCGAGGGGGCCAAAAGCCCCCTCTCTTTCTCTTTTTCTCTTTCTTTCCCTTCCGCGCTCTTACGCGAGCCCGGCGAGTTCCAGCCAAGCGGCTTCGTCGAGGGTTTCGATGCCGAGTTCGGCGGCCTTTTTCGCCTTCGAGCCGGCATCGGCGCCGATGACCACGAGGTCGGTGCTCTTCGAGACCGAGCCCGTGACCTTGGCGCCCAATTGCTCGGCGCGCGCCTTGGCTTCCGCGCGGCTCATGCGCTCCAGGGAGCCCGTGAAGACGATCGTCTTGCCGGCGAGCCGGCTCGGGGTCGTCTCGGCGCGTTCGACGGGGACGACCCGCACCTCGCCTAGGAGGTCCGCCACGGCTTCCAGGTTTTTCGGCTCGGCGAAGAACTCGGCGAGCGATTCGGCGAGTTTCGGGCCGACCCCGTCGATCGCCTCCAACTCGGCGCGGGCCTCGGCGTCGCCCGCGGCGACCTGGGCCATCCTTTCGCGCAAGGTCTCGAGGTCGCCGTAGTGGTGGGCGAGGAGGCGCGCGTTGACCTCGCCGACGAAGCGGATGCCGAGGGCGTAGACGAACCGGTCGAGTTCGATCTCGCGCCGCGCCTCGATCGCGGCGTGGAGATTTTCGACCTTTTTCTCGCCCCAGCGGGGCAAGTCCCGAAGCTTGGCGCGCCGCTCGGGGTCGGTGGTCAGCCGGAACAGATCCGCCGGGCCGGCGATCAGTCCGGCTTCGTGCAGTTGCGGGATCTGCAGCTTGCCGAGGCCCTCGATGTCGAAGGCGTCGCGGGCGACGAAGTGCTTGAGGCGCTCGACCAGTTGGGCTGGGCAGGTGAGCCCCGCCGTGCAGCGGCGGACCGCCTCGCCTTCCGGACGGACCGCATGGCCGCCGCAGGCCGGGCAATGCTCGGGGAAGGTGAAGGGTTGGCTGCCGTCGGGGCGCAGCGAGGTCACCACCTCGACGACCTGCGGGATGACGTCGCCCGCCCGCTGCACGACGACCGTGTCGCCGATGCGGATGTCCTTTTCGTCGATGTAGTCCTGGTTGTGCAGGGTCGCGCGGCTGACCACCACGCCGCCGACGGTGACCGGCTTCAGGTGCGCGACCGGGGTCAGGGCACCGGTTCGGCCGACCTGGATGCGGATGTCCTCGACCACCGTCTCGGCCTGCTCGGCGCGGAACTTGTGGGCGAGCGCCCAGCGAGGGGCGCGGCCGACATAGCCCAGGCGCTCCTGCAGGTCGATCCGGTCGAGCTTGTAGACGACCCCGTCGATGTCGTAGCCGAGATCGGCCCGGTGGTGGCCCATGTCGGTGTGGTAGGCGACGAGGTCGTCCACGCTCCGGCAATGTCGGGTGTGCGGGTTGGTCCGAAAGCCGAGCGTCCGCAGATGCTCGAGAAAGCCACCGTAGGTTCCCTCGACGCGCGGGCTGGCCTCGCCCCAACTGTAGGCGAAGAAGCGCAAGGGCCGCTTGGCGGTGATTTTCGAATCGAGCTGGCGGAGCGAGCCCGCTGCGGCGTTGCGCGGGTTGGCGAAGACCGCTTCGCCCGCGGCCTCGCGTTCCTGGTTGAGCGCGGCGAAGGCGCTGTGCTCCATGTAGACCTCGCCGCGCACTTCCAGGACATCCGGCGCCTCGCCGTCGAGTTGGAGCGGCACGTCGCGCAGGGTCTTGAGGTTGGCGGTGACCTCCTCGCCTTCGCTGCCGTCGCCGCGGGTCGCGCCTTGGACCAGTACGCCCCGCTCGTAGCGCAGCGTCGCCGACAGCCCGTCGATCTTCGGCTCGGCCACGAAGTCGAGCGGGGTGTCCGCATCGAGGTTGAGAAAGCGCCGGATGCGCGCCACGAACTCACCGACCTCGTCCGCGTCGAACGCATTGTCGAGCGAGAGCATGGGCACCGCGTGGCGCACCTTGCCGAAGGCCGCCACCGGCGGCGCGCCGATCCGGAAGGACGGGCTGTCCGGGCGGACCAAATGCGGAAAGCGGGCCTCGATCGCGGCGTTGCGGGCGCGCAGCCCATCGTAGGCCGCATCGTCGATCTCGGGCGCGTCCTCCTGGTAGTAGCGCCGGTCGTGATGGGCGATCAGCGCCGCGAGACGTTCGAGTTCGCGTGCCGCCGCCGCCTCGTCGAGCGCCTCGACGGGCGCCTCGTCTTCCTGGTCCAACACCGTCTCCTCAGCCCACGGTTTCGGCGGCGAGCAGGCTCGCGGCCGCGGCGCGGGCCGCCTCGGTCACCGTCGCACCGGCCAGCATCCGGGCGATCTCCTCCTGGCGGGCCGTGCCCTCCAGCGCCGTGACCCGGATGCCGACCGCCGCGTCGTCGACGGACTTCGCCACCTGCAGGTGATGGCGGGCGCGCGCTGCGACCTGCGGCGCGTGGGTCACGACCAGCACCTGGCGCTCGCCGCCGAGCCGGGCCAAGCGCTCGCCCACGGCATCGGCCACCGCCCCGCCGATACCGCTGTCGATCTCGTCGAAAATCAGGGTCGGGACATGGCCGAGCCGGGCGAGCACGACCTTGAGGGCCAGCATGATTCGCGACAACTCGCCGCCCGAGGCGACCCGCTCGATCGGTCCCGGCGCCTGGCCGGGATTGGTGGCGACGAGAAAGCCCACCCGATCGCCCCCGTGCGGGCCGGCCTCACCGGGCACGGGCGTGACCTCGACGGTGAAGCGCACGCGTTCCAGCTTCAGCGGCGGCAGTTCGTGGGCGACCGCGGCGGCGAGCTTGCCGGCGGCCTTGCGGCGCGCCTCGCTCAGGGCTGCAACGGCGCCCTCGTGGCGCCCCCGGGCCTCGACGAGGTGCTTCTCGGCGCGGCTCAATTCGCCGCTCGCATCCTCGAGGCCGTCGAGCAGCCGGATCGTCTCCGCCAGGAGATCGACCAGCCCGTCGACCGACGTGCGGTGCTTCCTCGCCGCATCCTTGAGGGCGAACAGCCGGTCTTCCACCTGCTGCACGTTCCCGGTCTCGCCCGCGAGGCGGTCGCCGGCCTCGTCGAGTGCGGCCTCGGCCTCGACCAGTTCGAGCCGCGCGCGCTCCAGCGCGGCGAGGGCAGGGGCGACCAGGGCCTGCGCTTGGTCGTCCAGCCGCTCCAGTGCCCGCTCCGCCCGTCCGATCCGGTCCTGGGCGCCGTCGCTGCCGGCGACCAGCGAGCGGGCTTCGTCGAGCCCGGCCTCGATCTTGGCGCGGCCGAGCAGGCTCGCCCGCTGCCGGGTCAACTCTTCCTCCTCTCCCGGTTCGACGGCGAGGGCTTCCAACTCCAGGCGGCGATGCCGCAGATAGTCTTCGTCGCGGCGGGCCCGCTCGACGTCGGCCCGCAGCCGCTCGCAGAGCGTCGCCGCGTCGGCGGCCTCCGCATGGGCCTCGGCGCAGGCGGCGCGCAGGTGGTCATGGCCGCCATAGGCGTCCAACAGGTCGCGCTGCACCGCCCGGTCGAACAGCCCCTGCTGGTCGTGCTGACCATGCACCTCGACCAGATCCTCGCCCACCGCGCGCAGCAGCGCCAGGGTCACCGGCTGGTCGTTGACGAAGGCGCGGCTGCGGCCATCGGTCTGCACCACGCGGCGCAGCACGATCTCGCGCTCGCCGGCGTCGATGCCCGCCTCGTCCAGGCGCCGGCGCACCGGATGGTCGGCGGGCGGGGCGAAGACGGCACTCACCTGGGCGCGTTCGGCGCCCGTGCGGACCATCCCGCGATCGGCCCGCCAGCCGCAGGCGAGCCCCAGCGAATCGAGCAGGATCGACTTGCCCGCACCCGTCTCGCCGGTCAGCACCCCGAGGCAGTCGCCGAAGACGAGGTCGAGGGTTTCGATGATCACCACGTCGCGGATCGACAGCGCCACGAGCATCGGCGCCGACCGTCAGCCGCGGATCGGCGGCAGGCGATCGTCGGTGACGAGCGCGTAGGTCCGCTCGTACCAGACCGAGCCGGGGTAGTTGTATCCCAGCACCGAGGCGTAGCGGAACGCCTCCTCACGCACGCCGAGTGCCGTGTAGGCTTCGACCATGCGGTGCAGGGCCTCGGGGACGTGGGTCGTGGTCTGGAAGTCCTCCAGAACCCGCTCGAAGCGGTTGATCGCCGCCACGTAGCGTCGCCGGTCGAGGTAGAAGCGGCCGACCTCCATTTCCTTGCCGGCGAGGTGGTCGTGGACGAGGTCGAGCTTGAGACGCGCGTCGCGGGCGTAGACCGTGTCGGGGAACCGTTGCACGAGTTCGGTGAACGCGCGCTGCGCATCACCGGTCATCTGCTGGTCGCGGCCGACGTCGCTGATCTGCTCGTAATAGGACATGCCGATCAGGTAGAGCGCGTAGGGAACGTTATCGTTGCCCGGATGCAGGTCGACGAAGCGTCTCGCTGCCAGGATCGCCTCGTCGTAGCGCCTCGCCTCGTAATAGGCATAGGCCGCCATGAACATCGAGCGTGTCGCCCACTGCGAGTAGGGATGTTGGCGCTCGACCTCCTCGAAGGCTTCGGCCGCGGACACGTACTGCCGGGCGGCGGTGAGGTCGATGGCCGTGTTGTAGAGATCCTCCACGGGCTGCTCGATCACCTCGTCGGCTTCCCGACTGCCACCCCCGCAGCCGACGAGCGCCACGCCCGCCAGCAGGAGCAACGCACCCGTCAGTCCCGCCCGCCATCGCGATCGGGAGACCATCGACCTCGATACCACCGTTGCGCTCGCCGCCATTTTTCGTCGATATGGAGCATAGCTTCCCGGTGGTGCGGCGACCAGTCCGTCGGCACGGGTGAGTTCGGGAGCAGGCGAGCCGTGAATGCGCCAGAGAGCGACCGGTTGGTCGATCGCCGGATCGGCGAGCGGATCCGCCGCCGCCGGACGGAACTCGGTCTGACCCAGGAGCAACTCGGCGCGCGCATCGCCTTGTCCTATCAGCAGATCCAGAAGTACGAGCGCGGCGCCAATGCGATCACCGCGCGCAAGCTGGTCGATCTCGGTCGCGCGCTCGACGTCTCGCCGGCTTATTTCTTCGAGGAGGTGGCGGATCCGTCGAAACCGCCACTGCATGGCGGGACGCTGCGTCCCGACATCGATATTGCCCGCGGCTTCCGGCGCATCGCCGACGGACCCGTCCGCTCGAGCCTCGCCGGCCTCGTCCGCGCGCTCGCCTCCCGTGCGGCCCGTGACGACGAGCGCGACCCCTGAGACCTTGTCAGAAGGGCTTCGGTGCGAGACTTTCCTCATGCAACCGTCATGGAGGGAACGGACGTGCGTATGATCGCCTTTGCCTTCGCCTTGACCGTCCTGGGCTTTGCCGGCACCGCTGCGGCGGCGTGCGGCGGCATGATGAGCGCCAGCACCGCCAAGACCACGGTCACCGCCGACGCCTCGCCGATCCACACGCCCGTCGTGGTGGCGCCCCAGACCGGAGGCTGA
>JBMCMJ010000044.1:0-14057 GCA_048615135.1 Pseudomonadota bacterium | reverse complement strand
GCCGGCGCCGGGGGTTCCAGGGGGACCATGAAGTCCCCCTGGCCTTTGCTTCCCCCTAACCCTTATCCGCCGGCAGGTTCTGCATCAGCCATACCGCCTGCCGGGCGAGGCGGCGGTCCTGGCCGGCGAAGCCTGCGAGTTGCAGGCCGAAGGGCAGGTGGCCGACCTGCATGAGCGGCAGGCTGAAGCAGGGGCAGCCGAGATAGGTCCAATAGACGAGGTTGGTCCGGCTGCCGGTGTAGGCGAGGCCTTCCGGGGCCGGGCCGGAGCCGGACGGCAGGAGGAAGGCGTCGAAGTCGTCGACGAGGCGCATGAGTTGGGCGCGCAGTTGGAGGCGTTCGTGGCGCAGGCCCAGATAGGCGTCGCGGGAGAGTTCCAGGGCGCGGCTGGTCAGTTCGTGGAGGCGCGGGCCGAGCCCGTCGGGCTGCTGCTCGCGGTAGCCGAGGAACGGCCAGCGCATTTCGAAGGCGAGCAGGTCGAGGGAATGCGGCGGCAGGGGTTCCAGGCCGCGGACCAAGGCTGCGAGCCGGTCGTCGCGGCTGGGCTCGACCACCTCCACGCCGGCCGCATCGAGGCGGGCGCGCAGCCGGTCGAAGGCGTCGCGGCTCGTGGCATCCAGTTCGTCGAAGCCGCTGGTGGCGACGAGGCCGACGCGCTTGGGCCGCACGGGATCCAGGTCCTCGAACAGGGGGCCGCCCAGGCTTTCCCCGAGCGGGCCGGGGGCGCGTTCGGCGACCCAGCGGGCGAGCCGCCAGGCGTCCTCGACGTCGTCGGCGATGACGCCCAGGTGGTCGAGGGTTTCCGAGAGCGGGTGGACGCCCTGGACGGAGAGCGCACCGTGGCTGGGCTTGAAGCCGACCGCCCCGCAGAAGCCGGCCGGGCGGATGATCGAACCCTGGGTCTGGGTGCCGAAGGCGGCGGCGACCATGCCGGCGCCGACCGAAGCGGCCGAGCCGGAGGAGGAGCCACCCGGCGTGTGCTTCGGGTCGTGCGGGTTGAGGGTCGGCCCGGAGCGGCCGATGGCGAACTCGGTCGTGACGGTCTTGCCGACGATCACGCCGCCGCCCTCCTTGACGGCCCGGACGCACGCCGCGTCGATGCCGGGCTGGGCGTCGGCGAAGATCGGGCTGTTCATCCGGGTCGGGAAGTCGGCGGTCTGGATGATGTCCTTGACGCCGATCGGCATGCCGTCGATCGGCGAGAGGGGCCGTCCGTCCCGCCAGCGCTGCGCGGCGGCGTCGGCGGCGGCGCGGGCCTTGTCGAGGTCGTGGACGACGAAGGCGCGGATCGTCGGCTCGGCGGCCTCCAGGCGGGCCAGGTGCTGCTCCAGCACATCGCGGGGGCTGGTCCGCCCCTCGGCGAAGCCCCGGGCGAGGGTGCTGTAGGCGGGACCGGTGGCGGCGAAGCTCGGGGACGGGGCGTCCTGCGTCATATGGTCGATCTTTCCGTCGATTGTTGACACTTGGTATCCCTGTCGTACGGTCGGACCGGGCCGTGGGCAACCGCAGAACCTGCAGGGCACGGTTCCGTCAGTCAGAGGCAGCCACCACCGGGATCGGACCATGAAGACGACTTCGCTCAGCCGCCGCCGTCTCCTCTCCACCTCGCTCGCCACCGGCGCCGCCCTCGGCCTCGGCCGACGTGCCTGGGCCCAAGACGGGTTTCCGAGCCAGCGAATGGAGGCGATCATCCCGTTCGCGCCGGGCGGCGGCACCGACCGCTCGGTGCGGGTGGTGACGCCGGCCTGGGCGGAGGTGCTGGGCACCGGCGAGTTCCGCCTCAACCATTCGCCCGGCGCCGGCTCGCTGATCGCCCAGAACCTCCTGCAGAACCGGCCGCACGACGGCCATTCCGTGCTGTTCTCGCCCGCCCCCCACGTCGCCTGGCTGGACGAGTTGCAGTCCGAGCAATTCAGCGCCGATCAGGTCGCGTGGCTCGGCTCCTACTTCCAGGACCCGAACGTGCTGCTGGTGGCCAAGGATTCGCCCTACCAGACGATCGAGGAGTTCCTCGACGCCGCGGCGAATGCGTCGGAGCCCTTCACCGCCTCGGTCTCGAGCCCGATGTCGGCGGCGCATGCGGCGACCGTGGTGCTCCGCGAGAAGGCCGGCGTGCGGCTGAAGGTGGTGCCTTTCGAGGGCGGCTCGCAGGCCCGCAACGCCGTGGCGGGCGGCCACGTCGACTGCTGCATGGCGCCCTACTGGTCGGCCATCAACGTGCTGGAGTTGACCCGGGCGCTTGCCATCTTCGCCCCGGAGGATCCGACCGAGGGCCTGTGGGACGCCCCGCCCGCCGCCGAGGTGCTGCCCTTCGAGATGCCGCACCTCTACGAGCCCTACGGGGCGATGACCTCGGCCCGGGCCAAGACCGAGCACCCGGACCGCTTCGAGCGGCTGCGCAGCACCTTCGCCGAGGCGATGACCACGGCCACCTTCCGCGACGCGGCGGCCGAGCAGAACCTCGCACCGTTCGCCAATCTGTGGTCGGCGGAGCAGTGCACGCAGTTCATGGCCGAATATCTGGCCATGCTCGCCGACTACAAGCCGTCGATGGAGCAGGACTTGGCCGAGATGTAGGCGGGCTGCCGTTCCATGAGCGGCTGGCTGCGCGACGCGGTCGTTCCGCTGCTCGCACTCCTCGGGGCCGGGCTCTACCTGCTCGGTCTCGAGGGGGCGCACGGCAGCGCCCGCCGCTTCCCCACGCTCGTCATCGTCCTCCTCGTCGTCCTCGCCGTGCCGCTGCTGGTCCAGGCATGGCGACGGCCCCAAGACGGGACCCTCCCCACGCCCCTCGCCTGGCTGCGCTCGAACGCGCAGCGCGTGGCGTTCGTCGCTGTCGCCGTCGCCTACTATCCGGCGTTCGGCACGCTCGGCTTCGACGTGGCCAACGCATCGTTCCTGCTGGTTGCCCTTCCGCTCGCCGGGTTGGGCCACGGCCGGTCCGTGCTCGTTCGCGCCGCCCTGACCCTCGCCGTCACGAGCCTGCTTGTTTTCCTGTTCCGCCTCGTGGCCGTTACCCTCGACCTCAACTTGCCACCGGGCCTCTTCGGCGGCTGAGCCACGGACCGCTCATGTTCGACACCGACGCCATGCTCCTGGGCCTCCAGGCCCTCTTCCAACTGCACATGCTGGGCTTTCTGTTCGCGGGCTTTCTCGTCGGCTTCGCGGTCGGCGCGGTGCCGGGCTTCAACGACGCCAACCTGATGGCGATCCTGTTGCCCTTCACGCTGCTGCTCGACCCCACGGTGGCGATCGTTGCGATGGCCGCCCTCTATGCCGGGGCGCAGGCGGCCGGCTCGGTTCCGGCCATCCTGATGAACATCCCGGGCACGCCCGGCACGGCCGCCAGCACGCTCGAAGGCTACCAGCTGGCCCGCGCCGGCAAGCCCGGCTACGCCCTCGGCATCTCGCTCGCGGCCTCGACGATCGGCGCGTTCCTGGGCGCGCTGCTGGCCCTGCTGCTGGCCCCCGTCCTCGGCCTGTTCGCGCTGCGCTTCGGCCCCGCCGAGATGTTCCTGGTCGCCGTCCTGGGGCTGACGGTCGTCAGTTCGCTGTCGGGGGCAGACCTCCTCAAGGGCCTGTTCATCGCCGCCTTCGGCGTGCTCGTCTCGCTGATCGGCGCGGATTCGATGACCGGCTTCGCCCGTGCCACCTTCGGCGTGATCGAACTCTACGACGGTCTGCCGCTGATCCCCGTTCTGCTGGGCCTGTTCGGGTTTTCCGAGTTGCTCCTGCTGCTCGGCCGCAGCGCCATCGCCGACAGTCATCCGAGCGGGGCCCTCGGCCTCCGCCCGATCCTCGAGGGCTTCAAAGTCGGGCTCGCGCAGCGGATCACGCTGCTCCGGTCGAGCGTCCTCGGCTTCGTCGTCGGCGTCATCCCGGGGGCGGGCGCCACGATCGGCTCGTTTCTGGCCTACGGTCAGGCCCGGCAGTGGTCACGCACGCCCGAGCGCTTCGGCACGGGCCATCCGGACGGTCTCGCCGCCACCGACAGCGCCAACAACGCGACTGCGGCAGGGGCGATGGTGCCGATGCTGACGCTCGGCCTGCCGGGCAGTGCGTCGACCCTCGTCATGCTCGCCGCCCTGGTCCTGCACGGGGTGCGGCCAGGTCCGCAATTCTTCGCCAATTTCCAAGTCGAGGCCTACACCATCCTGTTCTCGCTGTTCCTCGCCTCGGCGCTGATTGGCGGGCTCGGCATCTTCCTCGCCGTGCTGGCGCAGCGCGTGGTGTTCGTCCCCACCGCCCTGCTCGTGCCGATCGTCGCGGTACTGGTGTTCGTCGGCGCCTATGCGTGGCGCTTCACGGCCTTCGACATCCTCTTGATGGTCGTCTTCGGCCTGATCGGCGTGCTGTTGCGCGCCTGTCGCTACCCGATCGCCGCGTTCATGCTGGCGATCATCCTCGGCCCGATGCTGGAAGCGAACTATCTCCGGGCGACACGGATCGGCGGCACCGACGCGTTCTTCCAGGGTCCGATCGTCCAGACTTTGATTGCCCTGATCGTCCTGTCGCTGCTCGCGCCGATCCTCATGACGGCGCGTCGTCGTCTCAGGAGCGCCGGCTCGTCCACTGCAGCAGGAACCCGAGGGCGAGGCTGATCACGACGATGCGCATGACGTGGTGTGCTGCCACGTAGGTCGCCTCGAAGTCGAACTCGAGGGCGATGGCCGCCATGGCCTCGACGCCGCCCGGCGCGTAGGCGACCCACACCTGGCCGAAGGGCTGGTCGAGCAGAATCGCCACGGCGAGCGCCGCACTGCCGCTCACGACCGAGGCGATCGCCGTGACGACGAGGGAGGGGATCAGGAGGCCCCGCACGTCCGCCAGCGTGAGCCGCCTGAAGCGCGCCCCGATCACGCTGCCGATGACGAGAAACGCGACGGCTGCGGCCGCATCCGGCACCGTGCCGTGGACCAGATCGGTGGCATGGGTGAGCCCACCGACGGCGAGGCCGCCGAGCAACATCGGCGAGGGGACGCGCAGGCGCTGCAGGACGAGGCCGAGGCCGAAGCCGAGGGCGGCGAGCGCCAGCATCACGCCGAGCGCCATCGTCAGCGGCGGTTCCGCCGACGGATCCGCCGCTGCCGCGGTCGTGAGCGTCAGCGGCACCACGGCCGTGAGGAATAGGAGGCGGAGGCTCTGGATCACCAGGATGCGGGCCATGTGGCCATGTCCCTCGGCGGCGAAACTCGCCACCACCACCATGCCGCCCGGCGACGACGAGAGGAGCGACGTGGCCCGGTCGAAGCCGCACACCCGCTCCAGATAGGCCATGCACAGCCACATCGAGACGACGATCGCGAGCAGCAGAACGAGGAAGCTCAGCGGCCATTCGACCACCAGGGCCAAGGTGTCGCCCGTGATGCGGGATCCCATCGCCAGCCCGACCAGGGCGAGCGCGGGGTTCTGGACGGCCTTGGTGACCAGCACCGGCAGCTTGAGGAAGCCCGCGACGGTGACGGCGAGGGTGGCACCCAACAGCCAAGCGGCCGGCAGACCGGCGAGCGAGGCGAGCCAACCGCCCGCCGCGGCGATCACCAGCGTAAGACCGACCTCGAGCACCTTTCGTTGCCAGTCCGAAGGAAGAGACGAAGCCACGTCCGGTCCGCCACTCACTCCGCCGGGCGGACGGCGAGGTCGGCGGGGGCTTCGCGGGGCAGCCCCTCCAACCGTGCCATGAGCCGGCGCTTGGCGTTCATGACGTGGTCCCAGCCGGCGGCGCGCGCGCCCTCGGGATACCGGGCGCGGAGGGCCGAGGCGATCCGCCCATGCTCGGCGTTGGACGCCTCCAGATTCTCCTGGGGCAGGAGATTGGTGGCGCGGAACAGCCGCAGCTTGGCGACGAAGCCCCGGTATTCCACGGCCAGCGTGGGGTTGTCGGCACCATCCAGGATGGTGTCGTGGAACTCGAGATTGACCGCGAAATAGGCCTTGCTGTCGCCCTGCTCGGTGAGCGCGTTCATCGCCGCGATCTGCTCGTCGAGCCGCGCGATGTCGGCGTCGGTGATCCGCTCCGCGAACAACCAGCAGGCCTGACCGAACAGTGCTGCCCGGATCTCGTAGATGTCGGAGACGTCCTTGACGGTCAGCTTGCGGATGAACACGCCGCGATTGCGGATGATCTCGACGAGGCCTTTGGCCTGCAGGCTGCGACTGGCCTCGCGGATCGGGCCGCGGCTGGTCCCCAGGCGGGTGGCGAGGCGGATCTCGTTGAGCCGCTCGCCGGGCGCCAGTTCGCCCTGCAGGATGAGCGCCTCGATCTCCCGCTCGATCGCGCTCGACAGCGAGACGGAGCGAAGCACGTTCAAGTCGTTCGGCCGGTCCTCGGACATTCCCGCTCCTGCACTGCCGTCGGGCAGCCCGGGCCTACAGCAGGCCCCGGGCGATGCCGCCGTCGACGTTCACCATCTGCCCGGTCACGTAGGAGGCGCGCGGCGAGGCGAGCCACGTGACCATGGCCGCGACCTCGTCCGGTTCGCCGAACCTGCCGAGCGGGATGTCGCCGCTGAACTCGGCGATCACCTGGTCGCGCGGCCGACCCTGCTCCTCGGCCATCTTCGCCGCGCGGTCGAGCCACAGCGGCGTCAGCGTCCGCCCCGGCGCGACGCCGTTGAAGCGGATGCCCTCCTTCGCATATTCGCCGGCGAGCGTCTTGACGAGGCCCAGCACGCCCGCCTTGTGCACGTTGGAGACGATCTGGTGGGCGTAGGGCATCTTCGAGGCGGCAGCGCCGAGCAGGACGACGGCGGGCGTACGTCCCGTGCGCAGGAGCGGCAGGTGGGTGCGCACCGCCAGCACGCCGGAGAGCACGTTGAAGCGGTAATTGGCGAGCCACTGCTCCTCGCTCAGGTCCTCGAAGGCGGAGCGGATGCTGCCGCCGACCGCCGAGACCAGGATGTCCAAGCCCCCCCAACGCGCCTCGACGGCGGCGGCGATCGTTCTGGCGCCCTCCTCGACGGTGATGTCGCCGACCACGGTCGTCGGCCGGGCACCGGCCGCGGCCACCTCGTCGGCCGCCGTCTCCAGGTTGTCCGCCGAGCGCGACGCCAGCATCACCTCGGCCCCGTCGGCCGTGAACTGCCGGGCCGCCGCGAGACCGATGCCGTAGCTGCCGCCGATCACCAGCACGCGCCTCCCGGCCAACCCCAGATCCATCGCTTCTTCTCCCACGCGCGGAGCGCGCCCTCGTGTCGCCACGCGCGGAGCGCGCACTCGTGTCGATTGTCGACAAATTCAGCCGCCGTACCGGCCCGAGATCTGCTGCAAACCGAGTGTTTCCCGGGCCTGAACCGGCTCTACGACGGAAATTGATGACAGTTGACGCTTGGGGATGCAAGCTATAGCTGCTTCGACAACGAGCGGCGATGCCGCCGATCCGGGCTCGTCTTCGAGCCCCCACGCGGAACACCCAGGGAGGTCAGCATGTCCGCACAATCCTTCAGCCGCCGTCGGCTCCTGCAGACGACCGGTCTTGCCGCCGCTGCGGTGGCAGCCCCGTCGATCGTCCGCGCCCAGAGCTATCCGTCGCGACCGATCACCATGATCGTGCCGTTCAACACGGGCGGCTACAACGATCGCTTGGCCCGTGCCTTCGCGCCGTTCCTGCAGGAGGCGATCGGCCAGCCGGTCACCGTCGAGAACCGACCGGGCGCCGGCTCGCTGCTCGGCCACACCTACTTCCTGCAGCAGCCCGCCGACGGCTACACGATCCTCTGCACCTCGGCGGCCCCGTACATTCCGCTGAACGTGCTCATCCAGGACGCGCCGTTCGCCGTCGAAGACTTCCACATGATCAACCTGCCGTCGCGCGACTACACGATGGCAGCGACCGCCGCCGACAGCGAGATCGAGAGCATCGAGCAGGTCTTCGAGGGTCTGAAGGCGGATCCGACGGCGTACACGATCGGCATCCAGCCGCAGTCCGCGGACCTCGTGAACCTGACGGTCACCTGCCAGGAGCTCGGCATCGACACCTCGGCGCTGCGCATGGTCACCTACGACGGCGGTGGTCCGACCCGGAATGCGGCGGCCGGCGGCGTGGTCGACGTGTCGTTCGTCGGTGGTCAGGGCTTTTTGCCGCTGCGCGAACAGATCCGCCCGCTCATGGTCTATACCGAGGAGCGGGCGAGCGACTGGCCGGACACCACGAGCTACGCCGAGTTCGCCGCGGCGCAGGGCATCGCGGCCCGTCACGTGGCCGGCTCGCAGCGGGGCTTCGTGGTCCAGAGCCGCTTCGTCGAGGAAGAGCCGGCGCGCTATGCGACGCTGCTCGCCGCGATCGAGGCCGCGAGCAAGTCGCCGGACACCGTGGAGGCGCTCACCAACGCGCAGCTCGCGACCCGCTGGTACGGCCCCGACGCTTCGAATGCGGCGCTGCGCAGCACCGCCGAGACGATGGCCCAGTTCGTCGATCTCTTGCGCGGCTGAGGCGGCGCATCCCGGGCCGGTGCAACGCCGGCCCGGGCGTTCTCTAGCCTTGGGGGTGAGGTCATGCGCGTGGCTGGCCGGCGCTATCGGGTCGACTGGGCGCATTTGGGTTTCCTCGTGTTCCTCGTCGTGGTGATGGTCGCGTATCTCGTGGATGCGCGCGGCGTCTCCCTCAAGACCAACAATCTCTTGATGCTGCAGCCGGCGGTGGTGATCGGGCTGGTGCTCTGTCTGATCGTGCTGCCGCAGTGCTTTCATCCGGTCGAGGACGACCGCCGGCCGGCACCGGACCAGAAGCCCACCAATTACGGCGAACTGCTGCGGGTCGGCCTGCTCGCCGCTGCGTTTCTCGCGTTCGTGCTGTCGATGGAGCGGGTCGGCTTCGACGTGGCCGCCTGGGCCTTCGTCACCTTCGGGCTCTGGCTTTGCGGCGAGCGCAAGGTGCTGGCGTTGACCTTGTTCCCCTTGGTCTTCACGGCGATCGTGGTCGCCGCCTTCCGCTGGATCCTGCCCTACCCCTTCCCCACCGTCATTCTGTGAGGCGACGGCGATGCTCGATCTGCCGGCCATCGGCTCCGCCCTCGACATCCTCGCCTCCACGCCGAGTGCCTGGATCTGGGTGCTGCCGGGCCTGATCGTCGGTCTCGTGTTCGGCGCGATGCCGGGCATTTCCGTCACCATGGCTATGGCGATCTTTCTGCCGCTGACGCTCTACATGGAGTTCCTGCCGGCGATCATCTTCCTCACCTCGATCTATACCGGGGCCGGGTTCGGCGGCTCGGTGCCGGCCATCCTGATGAACATCCCCGGCACCTCGTCGGCGGTGGCCACCACCTTCGACGGCTATCCCATGGCGCGCGCCGGCCGGCACAACGAGGCCCTCGGCACGGCGCTCGTCTCGTCGGTGATCGGCACGCTGATGAGCTACGTCCTGCTGCTGTTCCTCATCTCGCCGGTCTCCCACCTCGTCCTGCGCATGGGCCCCCTGGAACTGTTCGTCGTCGCCATCTGGGGCATGCTGCTGCTCGGCTCGCTGACCGGCGAGTCCATGGCCCGCGGCCTCCTTGCCGGGCTGTTCGGCGTGCTCATCGGTACCGTCGGCATGAACACGGCCGGCTACGTCCGCGGCACGATGGGCATTCCCTGGCTGCTCGACGGGGTGCCGGTCATTCCGGCGATGATGGGCCTGCTCGCCGCCAGCCAATTGTTGCACCTGATCAACACGACCTACCTGGTCGAGGACGAGAGCAAGCGGCGGATCAGCCTGAAGGCGATCCTGGCCGGCATGCGCGAGGCGCTGAGCTATCCCACCGTGATCGCCCGCGGTGCCGGGATCGGTGCCTTCATCGGCGCCATTCCGGGCGTCGGCGCCTCGATCTCCAACCTCTTGTCCTATGCGGAGACCAAGCGGAACGCGCCCGACGCCGACACTTTCGGCAAGGGCAATCCCAAGGGCGTGATCGCCGCCGAAGCGGCGAACAGCAGCTCCGAGGGGGGTGCGATGACCACCATGCTGGCCCTCGGCATCCCCGGCGGCGGCGCCACGGCGATCCTGCTCGCGGCCTTCGCCAGCCACAACATCGTCGGCGGGCCGAGCTTCATCAGCCAGCAGACCG
Source organism: Pseudomonadota bacterium (assembly GCA_048615135.1). Lineage (GTDB taxonomy): Bacteria > Pseudomonadota > Alphaproteobacteria > Geminicoccales > Geminicoccaceae > RECO01. The sequence continues at coordinate 4,012 of JBMCMJ010000044.1, read as the reverse complement.
ACATCGTCTACGCCATCATCTTCAGCAACATCGCCCAGGCGATCCTCCTGTTCGGGGTCGGCCTCGTGTTCGTCTTCTATGCGAGTTCGGTGGTGCGCGTGCCGCTGCGCTACCTGATCCCGACGGTGCTGGTCGTCTCGACCTTCGGCGCCTACGCCATCAACGGGACGATCGCGGGGCCGCTCACACTCGTCGTCTTCTCGATCCTCGGCTACGTGATGGTCCGGCTCGGCTATCCGGTGGCCGCCTGCGTCGTCGGCATCCTCCTCGGCAGCCTGCTCGAGACACAGATGCTGCGCACCTGGCAGATCAGCGGCGGTGATCCGAGCTATGTGCTCGAGCGGCCCGGTGCCGTGGTGCTGCTCGTGATCATGCTGGTCTCGATCAGCCTCGCTTCCTGGGGCCGTCGCAAGCGTGCAGCGGTCGCCAGGGCGAGCGAAAGCCTCACGGCCGGACCCTGAAGGCCGCGCGCTCGTCCGCGTCGAGTTGCTCGATCAACGCCTGCTCCCAGGCGAGATAACGCCGGGACGAGTCGAGATTGCCGTCGTGCCGGTCGTGGACGAAGAAGAGGAAGTCGATCGAATCCTCGTCGGCAGGGGCCGTGTCGTCGGCCAGCGGCAGCCCCGCGTCCCGCCATGCCGCGAATCCACCCTCGATCAGGACGATCGGCCCGTGGCCCGCAGCGGCCAGATCCGCCGCTGCGAGGGCCGTGACCTCGGCGTCGTCCGCCAGCAGCGCAATCGTGCCGGCGGGCAACGGCAGGGCCGAGAGCCACGGGCGGATCGACCAGATCGCCCCGGCCGGCCGCCCCTGGCGGGCGACCCGCGACGACCGCAGGTCGATGATCGGCCAGCCGGCCTCGGCAACGGCCGCGGCCGGGCGGCTCTCCGGTGGTGAGGGAAGTCGCACGTCCGGACGGCCGGGCAGCGTCGGCCACGCCCGACCGCAGGCCGGCGCCGCTCCCAGCGGCAACGCCCGGGCGTCGAACCCCATCTGCCGCAGCCAGACGGCAGCGAGCGTTGCCCGCAGGCCGGTATCGTCGACCAGCACGAGCGTCGCGTGGCGCACGCCCACCCAGCGATCGGTCGCCTGGACCAATTGCCCGCCGGGTGCCCAGATCCCGCCGGGGACCGGATCGTCCGTCGCCTCGGCCTCGCTCCTGACATCCAGGAGGTAGAGCGTGCGACCACCGTCGGCGGCGAGCCGCGCGAGTTCCGCCTCGTCGACGAGCGGCACGTTGCGCGCCGCCGCCATCTCCCGCGCCCGCCGTTCGCTGTCGGCGAAGGTCGGTGCATCCAGCGCCGGATAGGGTGCGGGCTGGTTGCCGCGCTCCAGGGTGAAGCCCGCGAGCGCCCAGCCCTGGGTGCCGTTCTCGAGGGCGTAGACGGGGTTTTGCACCCCCGCGAGCCGCAGGCCTTCGCTGCCAATGATGCCGCGCGTGCGGCCCGCACAGGTGACCACGACGGGTGTGGTCTCGTCCGGCACCGCGGCGCGGATGCGGTGGGCCAGTTCGCCATTGGGAATGCAGGCGGCACCGGGCACGCACATCTTCCGGTACTCGGCCGGCGGCCGGGCGTCGAACAGCCGGAAGGGCCGCTTCTCGCGCCCCCACGCCTCCAGCGTCTCGGCGGTGATCGTTGCCGGGTGGTTCGCCTGCTCGACGAGTTCGCCGAGCGCCTTGCTCGGCACGTTCACCCCCTTGAAGAGCGTGTAGCCGGCGGCCGCCCAGCCCGGCGCCCCGCCCGCGACGACCCGGACGTCGGTGTAGCCCAACCGCTGCAGCGCGGCGGCGGCCCGTTCGGCCACGCCGTCGCCATTATCCATGAGCAGCACGGGCACCGCGCGGTTGGGCACGAGTTCGCCGACCGTCAGCTCGAGCACGCTGTAGGGGCAGGGCGTAGCGAAGAAGGCGTGGCCCTCGCCGAACTGCCCTTCCTCCCGGACGTCGAGCAGGGCGTGCTCGCGTCCGCTGGCGAGCAGGGCCTTCGCCTCGGCCGGAGAAATCGTCTGGGTCATCGTGCAGATCCTCCCGTGCGGGGGACCTGTCCGCAGGCCGTCTTCGTTGTCAACAGTCGGCAGCCTTGCTGCGGCCTCCCTTGACGGCACGCCGTGCGCCGTGGCTCTATGTGCCAACTGTCGACAATCAGGGGACGGTCGCTCTCCGCGGCCGCGAGGGAGGCCCATGCCACATCGGCCCGCCAGCACGGCCTTGCAGCGCTTCAAGGTGCTCGACCTGACCCGGGTGCGCTCGGGTCCGACCTGCGTCCGGCAGCTTGCCGACTGGGGCGCCGACGTCATCAAGATCGAGGCCCCGGCCAGCGACGACGCGGGGCAGATGGGCGGCCCGCGGGCCGGCTCCGACTTCCAGAATCTGCACCGCAACAAGCGCAGCCTGACGCTCAACCTCAAGCACGAGGAGGGGCGCGCCATCCTCATGCAGCTGGTCGAGCAGGCGGACGTGGTGGTCGAGAACTTCCGCCCCGACGTGAAGACGCGGCTCGGGATCGACTATGCGCACCTGGAGGCGGTCAACCCGCGGATCATCCTCGCCAGCATCTCCGGCTTCGGCCAGGACGGTCCCTATGCCAACCGCCCGGGCTTCGACCAGATCGCCCAGGGCATGGGCGGGCTGATGTCGATCACCGGCCTGCCGGGCCAGGGGCCGGTCCGGGTCGGCATTCCGATCGCCGACCTGACGGCCGGCCACTTCGCCGCCCAGGGGATCCTCCTCGCCCTGCTCGAGCGCGAGGTTTCCGGCCGCGGCCAATGGGTCTCGACCTCGCTCCTCCAGGCGCAGATCTTCATGCTCGACTTCCAGGCCTCGCGCTGGCTGATGGACCAGCATGTGCCGCAGCAGGCCGGGAACAACCATCCGACCAGCATCCCGACGGGCGTGTTCGAGACGGCCGACGGGCACATCAACATCGCCGTGGCGGGCCAGCCGATCTGGCTGCGCTTCCTGCAGGCGATCGAGCGGCCGGACCTCAACGACGACGAGCGCTACGCCACGCCCAAGGCGCGCTCGGACAATCGCGACGCGCTCAACGCCGAATTGGAGACCATCACCCGCACCCGTCCCTCGGCCGAGTGGGTGGAGCTGTTCAACGAGGCGGGCGTGCCGTCGGGGCCGATTTATTCGATCGACGAGGTGTTCGCCGACCCGCAGGTGCAGCACCTGCGCATGGCGCGCGACGTGGTCTCGACCGAACGCGGGCCGACGCAGATCGTCGGCCAGCCGATCGTCCTCGAGCGCACGCCGAGCGAGATCGTCGCCCCGCCGCCGACCTGCGGCGAGCACACCGACGAGATCCTGGCCGAACTCGGCTACGACGAAGCCGCCCGCGCGAGGCTGCGCGACGCCGGCGCCATCTGATCACCCACCGTCCCGAGATCGCCTCATGACCGACAAGCTCCTCGCCTCCATCGACGACGGCATCGGCCGGATCGTCTTCGACAATCCCGAGCGCCGCAACGCCGTCTCCCTGGAGATGTGGCAGGCCTTCGAGGCGGCCCTCGACCGGTTCGCCGAGGACGACGCGGTGCGCGTCGTGGTCGTCTCGGGGGCCGGCGAGAAGGCGTTCGTGTCGGGCGCCGACATCTCGAAGTTCGAGAGCGAGCGCAGCGGCAAGGAAGCGGTGCAGCACTACAACACCACCACCGCCCGCGCCTACGGCAAGATGCACGCCTTTCCCAAGCCGACCATCGCCGAGATCACCGGGGTGTGCGTGGGCGGCGGCACGGCGCTTGCCGTCTGCTGCGACCTGCGCATCGCCGGCGAGACGTCGCGCTTCGGCATCCCCGCCGCCAAGCTCGGCCTCGGCTACGGCTATCCCGGCCTGAAGCGGTTGATCGACGTGGTGGGCCCGTCCTTCGCCAAGGAGCTGTTCTTCACCGGCCGGCTGTTCGACGCCGAGGAGGCCCGGACGATGGGCCTCGTCAACCGCATCATGCCCGACGGGGACGTGGCGGGCTACGTCACCGACTACGCCCGCACCATCGCCGAGAACGCGCC
>JBMCMJ010000043.1:0-14234 GCA_048615135.1 Pseudomonadota bacterium | reverse complement strand
CTCCAAGAGTTGGTCCATGGCCGGGCCGGGCACGGGCGTCTCCTTCGCGGTCTAGAGCAGCGTCCCCTGTTTCGGGGGCGGGCTTTTTTTGCGGCTCGGCTTGGCGTTGGGCAAGGGGGCGACCGCGAGCCGGCCGTCGGCGAACTCCACCTCCAGCCGGGCGTGACCCTCGGCCGATGCCTTGCGCGCAACGAGCCGGCCCTCCCCGTCGCGGACCAGCGCATAGCCGCGGGCCAGCGTGCGCTGATAGCTCAGGCTTTCCAGACGTGTCGCCAGCGCCGCCAGTTGCCGTTGACGGTCGGCGAGGGTGCGGGCGTGGCTCGGCTCCAGGCGCCGCGCCAGCGGTTCCAAGCGCAACCCCGCCAGCTCGACACGGCGAGCGAGTCCGGTGCCGAGCCCGCGGGCGGCCACCGCAAGAAGCTGCTCGGCCGCGCGCAGCACGTCGGTCGGCGTGCGCAGCCGATAGGCGGCCGTCAGCAGCCTGCGTCGGTCGGTTTCCAGCCGCCGGTCGACCGCGCGGGGCAGGCGCTCGCCAGCCTGATCGACCCGTTGGGTCAGGTTGGCGAGTAGGGCATCCGCCTGGGGCAGGGCGCGAGCGATGGCCCGCAGGCGGTCGGCGGCGACCACGAGGCGCTGGCGGGTGGACGCCTCGAGACGGCGGGCGTCCTTGGCGATGCGCTCGTGCAGATGGGCACGGACCGGCACGACCAGTTCGGCGGCGGCGGTGGGCGTGGGAGCGCGCATGTCGGCCGCGAGGTCGATCAGCGTCGTGTCGGTCTCGTGGCCGACCGCCGAGACGAGTGGAATCGGGCTTACCGCCGCCGCGCGCACGACCGCTTCGTCGTTGAAGCCCCACAGATCCTCGATCGAGCCGCCGCCGCGGGCGACGATCAGCACGTCCGGCCGGCGCGGCCAGCCGGTCTCCGGCAGGGCGGCGAAGCCCCGGATGGCGGCCGCCACCTCGGGTGCGCAGCGCTCGCCCTGCACCGTGACGGGCCAAACCAGCACGGGCCGCGGAAAGCGGTCGGTGAGGCGGTGGAGGATGTCGCGGATCACGGCCCCGGTGGGCGAGGTGACCACACCCACCACCTCCGGCAGAAAGGGAAGCGGCCGCTTGCGCTCGGTGGCGAACAGGCCCTCGGCCGCGAGCCGCTGCTTGCGCTCCTCCAGCTGAGCGAGGAGCGCTCCGACCCCGTGCGGCGTGACGTCTTCGACGACCAACTGGTACTGCGAGCGGCCCGGAAAGGTGGTCATCCGCCCGGTGCAGACGACTTCCAGGCCTTCTTCCGGCTGGAAGGAGAGCCGGCCGACCTTGGTCTTCCAGCACACCGCCTCGAGGACGGCGCTCGTGTCCTTCAGCGTCAGATAGGCGTGGCCCGACCGGGCGACGAACCACTTGGAGACCTCGCCGCGCACGCGGACGAAGCCGTAGGCGTCCTCGATGGTCCGCTTGAGCGCCCCCGAAAGCTCCGAGACGCTGTACTCCGGCACGTTGGACGAAAGGTCGGGATCGGCCGCCGCCATGGGGCTCCAAGTGCTTGGAGTGAAACGAGAAAAGACGATCTGGCTTCGAATTCCGAAAACGGCGGCGCGGCCGACCCAGGACCCGAATCACAAAGCAGAGTGTACCATCGCTGGGCGTTCCGGCGAAAGGGCCAGGCTGGCCGGGCATCGGACGCCGCAGCGGGCAACCTTGCAGTAGGAAAGCGAGGGGGTACTCGCGGGTCCCCCTCGGACCACCCTCTCGGATCCCCCGGCGGCTGGCGCCGCCCTTTCGAAAAGGGCGACGGCCGTGCCGTCGCCGGGGGGCGCGGGGGGCCAAAAGCCCCCCGATTCTTCTTCCTGCTACTTGTACGGCTTGATCTCGCCCGACTTCAGGCGGGCGAGGTAGCTGTTCAGCTCCGCCTTGACGATCGGCATCAGAAAGTAGAGGCCGATGATGTTGAAGATGCCCATGGCGAAGAGGGCCGCGTCGGAGAAGTCGAGGACGGCACCCAGGCTGCTGACGGCGCCGACGAAGACGAAGATGCAGAAGGCGATCTTGAAGACGAGTTCACGGCTTTTGCCTTCACCGAAGATGTAGGTCCAGGCCTTGAGGCCGTAATAGGCCCAGGTGATCATCGTCGAGAAGGCGAAGAGCACGACGGCGACGGCAAGGGCGGCCGGCGCCCAGGAAAAGGCGCTCTCGAAGGCGGCCGAGGTGATCGGCACGCCGCCGGTGGCACCCGAGGCGGTGACGATGGCGCCGGCCTCGTCGAGGAGGTACTGGCCGGTCTGGGCGTCGATCAGCAATTGGCCGGTGATGATGATGACGAGCGCCGTCATCGTGCAGATGACGACCGTGTCGATGAACGGCTCCAAGAGCGAGACCAAGCCCTCGGTGATCGGTTCGCTGGTCCGCACGGCGGAGTGGGCGATGGCGGCCGAGCCGATGCCCGCCTCGTTGGAGAAGGCGGCGCGCCGGAAGCCCTGGATCAGGGCGCCGATCATGCCGCCGATGATCCCGGTGTCGGTGAAGGCACCGGCGAAGATCTGGCCGAAGGCCCAGCCGATCATGTCGGCATTGGCGAAGATGATGACGAGGCTGACCAGCACGTAGCCGATGCCCATGAAGGGCACGACCTTCTCGGTGACGCGCGCGATCGACTTGATGCCGCCGACGATCACGACGAAGACGACGACGGAGAGCACGAGCCCGGTGAGCCAGGGCGGCGCCCCCGTCACCGACTGGATCTGGCTGGCGGCCTGGTTGGCCTGGAACATGTTGCCGCCGCCGATTGCGCCGAGCACGCACATGAAGGCGAAGCCGAAGGCCAGCACCTTGCCGAACGGCAGGCCGCGCTCCTGGAAGCCCTTGTCGAGATAGTACATCGGCCCGCCGGACACGGTGCCGTCCGGATATTCGTTGCGGTATTTCACGCCGAGGGTGCACTCGGTGAACTTCGAGGCCATGCCGAGCAGGCCCGCGAGGATCATCCAGAAGGTGGCGCCGGCACCGCCGATCGAGACCGCCACGGCCACGCCCGCGATGTTGCCGAGGCCGACCGTGCCGGACAGTGCTGTGGCGAGCGCCTGGAAATGGCTGACCTCGCCCGCGTCCTTCGGATTGGAATATTTGCCACTCACCAGGGCGATCGCATGACCGAAGGCGCGGAACTGGATGAATCCGAAATAGAGGGTGAACACCACGGCCGCGACGACCAGCCAGCCGACGATCCAGGGCACGTTGGTGCCGGGCAGGTTGGCGAAGATGAGGGCGACGAACCAGCCGGTCGAGGCGGCGAACACGCTGTCGATCTGCTCGGCCAGGGTCTGGGCCGCGGCGGGTGAGGCGAGGCCGAGGAGGACCACGGCCGCCAGGACGGAGGCCGGAAATAGGGATTTGTGCATCAAATCGTCCTGTCGCTGGCGTCAGGGCACGATGGTCACGGGGACCGGGGCGAGTTGGGCGAGCGAGCCCGCGACCGAGCCGAACATGCGCGTGGCGATCGTCGAGTGGCCGGTGCGGCCGATGACGATCTGCGCGGCGTCCCTCTCCTCGGCGACGGTGATCAGGGTCTCCGCCACCTTGCCGTAGCGGATCTCCGTTTCGACCTTCAGGCCCTTGCCCTTCAACTCGGCGACCAGCGGGTCGACCACGGCCTTGCGGGCGCGGGCCAGTTCCTCGCTGCGGCGCTTGTGGCGCTCGGCCAGTTCCTCGGCGGTGAGGAAGCTGTAGGGCGACCACTCCAGCACGTGGGCGACGACGATCGCCGCATCGCTCCGGCGGGCGAGTTCGATGGCGTGGTCCAGGGCGCGCCGCGATGGCGGGCTGTCGTCGTAGGCGACGACGATCGGTTGGGTCATGCCGATGGTCCCCCTCGTTCCGGTCGTTTCGCGTCCAATCCAACGACGTTAGGCCAAAGCGGCTCCGCAGCCGACCATTTCTTGCAAAAGGGTGAACTTTTTGCCGAACGGCGCCGCATGGCCGCCGCGACGAAGCGGCAGGGATGCGACGGGGACGCGCGTGCTACAGAGACCTCGTCCTCTCCCTCGGCGGGTCTCTGCATGGCCACCAGCGTGTTGCCGGCTCCTTCCAGCGGCGTTGCCGGCATCCCCTGGGCGCTGCTGGCCTTCGGTGCGTTCGCCACCAACGACGCCATCGTCAAGGTCACCAGCAGTGTCCTGCCGGTCATGCAGGTGGCGTTCTTCGTGACGCTGGGCTCGCTCGTGCCGGTGCTGTTCGTCATCTGGTGGGAGGGCGGGTTTCGGCGTTTCTGGCCGAGCGTGCCGGGGCTGGTCGCGCTGCGGGCGATCTTCGCCGCGACCTCGGCGCTGCTCGCCTTCAGCGCCTTCGCCCGGCTGCCGCTGGCCGATGTCTACGCCCTGATCTTCACCATCCCGCTGTGGGTGACGGTCCTGTCGGTGCCGGTGCTCGGCGAGCAGGTCGGCTGGCGGCGCCTTTCGGCCGTGGTCGTCGGCTTTCTGGGCGTGCTCGTGATGGTGCAGCCGGGCGAAGCGGCGCTGGGGCTGGGCCACCTGATGGCCGCGGGCTGTGCGCTCGCCGCCTCGGCCGCCTATCTGACCACGCGGCGGATCGGGGCGCGGGCGCGGGGCGGCACGCAATTGCTCGCCGTCACGTTCGTGATGCTGCTCGTGACGGCGCCGAGCGTGTGGGTGGCGCCGCCTTCGCCGCCGAGCGCGACGCTGACCCTCCTTTTGCTGGGCGGCACGCTGCAGGGCATGGCGCAGTTCGCCATCTGGCAGGCCCTCAAGCTGAGCGCCGCCTCCGTGGTCGTGCCGTTCCAGTACAGCCAACTGCTCTGGGCGGTGGTCTACGGTGCGCTGTTGTTCGGCGAATGGCCGAGTGCGGCCACGCTCGCCGGCGCGGTGATCGTCATCGGGAGCGGGCTCTACATCATGCAGCGCGAGCGGCGCTTGGCGCGGGTCCGGCCGGCCTGACGGCGGTTGTCTCCGCGCCGCGGGCGTGGTGGATGGATCAGGCCGTTCGCAACCGGGGACGTGGCCCATGCGCCGTTTGGCCTGTCTGGCCGTTTTGCTTCTTTCGCTCCTGAGCCCGCCCGTCCTGGCCGACGAGGTACTGGACTCGCTGGAGCGCGCCCGCGACCTCTACCGCGGCGGTGAGTTCGGCGGCGCCATCACCGAACTGGAGTACGCCATCCAGGCCTTGCGCGAGGCGAGTGCGGAGCGGTTCGCCCGGACCTTCCCGGAGCCGCCGGACGGCTGGAGCGCCGGTGCGGTCGAACCGCGCGAGGGCCTGCCGGCGATCGGCGGCCTGACGCTCGGGCGGGTCTACGAGGGGCCGGGGACGGCGCGGATGGAGGCGCGGCTCGCGATCGACGATCCGATGTCCCAGGCGGTGGCGACCCTGCTGCAGAACCCGGCGCTGCTGGCCCTGCAGCCGAACGCCGAGCGGGTGCGGGTGCACTGGACCAATGCGTTGCTGATCTGGCCGGGCGACGGCACCGGTGAGCTGAGCCTGCTCCTGAACGGCCGGGCCTACATGAAGGTTACGGGCGAGGGCCTCGCCGATCGCCGGCAGTTGATCGAGCTGTTGGCCGCCTGGGACGTCGACGAAGTGCGCCGGGTTGCCGGCTTCTAGCCGGCGTTCGATCGATGATGCGGCCTAATCCGCCGTGATCGTGCCGTCCGGGGTGGTCAGGGCCGTTTCGACCCGGTGGACGAAGGCCCGGACCGCGCCCGGCAGATGCCGTCCGGCAAGGACCGAGAGATCGGTGCTGGCGCCGCACAAGGCCGGCTCGGCCATGGGCAGGGCCACCACACGGCCGGCGGCCGCATCACTGCCGCAGGAGCGTCGCGGCAGCAGCGAGACGCCGGCGCCCGAGCGGGCGAAGCTGCGCAGCGCCTCGATGGAGTTCGTCTCCAACACGGGTTTCACGACGAGGCCCAGGCGCCGCGCCTCTTCGTCGACCAAGCGTCGAATGCCGAAGCCCGGCTCGGGCAGTGCGAGCGGCTGCTCGAACATCTCGTTCAAGGTGAGACGACGACGCGTGGCCGGCGCCGCCGCGGGATGGACGACCACGACCAGCGGGTCGCGTACGCGTCGCAGGCAACGAACCGCCGCGTCGGCGCGGGCGTGGAAGGAGATGCCGAGATCCGCCTCGCCGTCGCGCACGGCCGCGATGACGTCATCGGTGCCCAAGGTGGTCAATTTCACCTGCATGCCGCGGTGCGTCGCGAGAAACCCCGCGATCGCCCGGGTCAGCACGTCGGCCACGAGGCCCTCGACACTCGCGACGCGGACGGTGCCCCGCCGCATGCCGCGGATCTCGGCGAGTTCGGCCCGGATGCGGTCGTGTTCCAAGGCCACCGCCCGAGCATAGCGTGCATAGGCTTCGCCGGCACTGGTCAAGACCATGCCGCGCGGGCCGCGCTCGAACAGGTCCATCCCGGCCTCGTGCTCCAGCTTCCGCATCTGCCGGCTCAGGGCCGAGGCGGCGACGTTCAGCCGTTCGCTCGCCTCCCGCAGCGACCCGGAACGGACGATCTCCAGGAAGTAGCGGATCGCTGCAGGGGTCATGGGCGTTGCCGATTCGCGAACGTTCGACTCGCAAGTTGGAACTTGTCGCGATCGCTTGCCAAGGCCCAAATGGTGGCGGCGAGTTCGCGACGGAGGGCAGCGAAGATGCGCGTTTCCTTGGCGGGGTTGGTCGTTGGTGTCCTTGGCTTGGCAGGGCTCGTGGCCGTCCCGGTTGCCGCGAGCGAGGTGATCCGCGTCGGCGCGCCCTTGCCGCTGACGGGCCCCCTCTCGCCCGAGGGGCTGAAGCAGCAGCGCGGCTACGACCTCTGGGCGCAGACGGTGAACGAGGCCGGCGGCATCCAGGCGGGCGATCAGCGTTATCGGGTCGAGATCGTCTACGTCGACTACGCCTCGAACACGCCGCGCGCCGTGCAGACGGCCGAGCGTCTGATCACCGAGGACGAGGTGAACTTCCTCTTCTCGCCCTTCGGCTCCGGGGCCGCCAAGGCGGCGAGCGCCGTTTCCGAGCGCTACGGCATTCCGACCATCGCGCCGACCGCCTCCTCGGAGGAGGTCTACGACCAGGGGTATCGCTACCTGTTCGGGACCTTCACCCCCAACCAGACGCTGACCGAGCCCCTGGCGGACATCGTCGTCGCCGCCCGTCCCGATGTGCAGCGCGTGGCGATTCTCGCCCGCAACGATCTCTTCCCGCTGGCGCTCGCCAACGAGATGGAGAAGTCGGCGGCCGCCCGTGGGCTGGAGGTCGTTCTGTTCGAGCGCTACGCGATCGGCACCATGGACCACGCCTCGGTCATCACCCAGATGCGCGCCGCCCGGCCGGACTGGGTGTTCGCGACCGGCTACATCAACGATCTGATCCTGATCCGCCGGCAGATGCGTGACCTCGGGCTTCGCCCCGAAACCCTCACGATGATCGCCGGTCCGGCCTATCGCGAGTTCATCGAGGCGACCGGCCCGCTGGCCGAGAACGTGTCCAGCGCGGCTTGGTGGCATCCGGCCGTGCGTTACGACGGGGAGGACGTGTTCGGCTCGACCGAAGCGTTCAACGAGCTGTGGGAGGCGACCTACGGCGCCGAGGCGGACTATGCCGAGGCCTCGGCCGCGGCGGCGGGCGCGATCCTCGGCCTCGCCATCGAACGGGCCGGCACCATCGACGCCGAGCCGGTGCGCGATGCGCTCGCCAGCCTGGACGCGATGACCTTTTACGGTCCCGTGCGTTTCGGCGAGACCGGCCAGATCGTGTCGCTCGAGCCGCCGGTGTTCCAGATCCAGGAGGGGCGCCCGGTGGTGATCCACCCGGAGCCGATCCAGCAGGGCGAATTCCGCTTCGGCCTGGAATAGGCCGGGCCCACGATCTTGATCTACCTCCAGATCCTGGCCAACGGCTTGGTCCTCGGCGGCCTTTATGCCTGCATTGCCGTCGGCTTCTCGCTGGTGTGGGGGGTGTTGAACGTGATCAACATCCTCCACGGCACCTTCATCGTGCTCGGCTCGTACATCGCCTTTTTCGCCTATCTGTATTTCGGCATTCATCCGTTCCTGTCGGTGGTGATCGCCGGGGTCGTGCTCTACGGTCTCGGCTACGTCCTGCAGCGGGGCCTGATCAATCGCGTGATCGCGGCACCCGTTCTGATCACGCTCACCCTGACGTTCGGGCTCGATCTGTTTTTGAACAACGCCATGCTGCTGGCGTTCTCCGCCGACTACCGCAAGGTCAACCTCGAGACTCCCTTGCCGGTGCTGGAGCTGGGGCCGGTGTTCCTGCCGGGTGATCGGGTTGCCGCGATGGTCCTGGCGTTCCTCCTCACCGCGCTCCTCTATCGGCTGCTGCGCGATAGCCGCATCGGCCGCGCCATCGTCGCCGTGCGGATGGACCGCGAAGCGGCCGCCCTGATGGGGGTGAACGTGCCGCACGTGAATGCGGTGACCTTCGGCATCGGCGCACTGATGGCGGGCGCGGCCGGTGCCATTCTCGCCGTCGTCTTTCCCATCTCGCCGCTCAACAGCACGCTCTTTCTCGGCAAGGCATTCGTCGTGTGCGTGCTGGGCGGCCTCGGCAGCGTCCCCGGTGCGATGCTCGGCGGGCTGGCACTCGGGATCATCGAGAGCTTCGGCGGCTTCTGGCTCGGCCCCGAGCACGCCGTCACCCTCGCCTTCGGCCTGCTGCTGCTGCTGCTGTTCGTCCGCCCGAGCGGGATCATGGGCAAGCGGGGCTACGAATGAGGGCGTGGCTGATCCTGGCCATCGGTACGGGCGTGCTGCTGACCGTGCCGATGTGGGCCGACAATTATCTGCTCCGCCTCGCCACGATCATGGCGATGTACGCCGTGCTGGCGCAGTCGTGGAATTTCATCGGCGGTCTCGCGGGCTATCCCTCCTTTGCCACCGCCGCCTTCTTCGGCCTCGGCGCCTACACCTCCGCGGTGCTGCAGAGCCACGGCGTGATGCTGCCGGTGGCATGGCTCGCGGCGGGCGTCGCGGCGTCGCTGTTCGCGGCACTGATCGGTGGCGCCATCCTCCACCTCAAAGGGCACTATTTCGCCATCGCCAGCCTCGTGACGGCGGAGGTGCTGCGCGAGATCGTGAACACCACGCCGGATCTCACCGGCGGCGGCATGGGCCTGAACGTGCCGCTCCTCCGCCTGGACGTCGACGCGCAGGCGCGGTTCTTCTTCTACGCGATGCTCGGCCTCGCCGTGCTGGTCACGGCGGTCGCCATCGTCGTGCATCGGAGCAAGCTCGGTTTCGGGCTGCGCTGCATCCAGCAGAACGAGGATGCCGCCGTGATCGTCGGCGTCGATGCCTATGCCTACAAGACGGCCGCGTTCGTCCTCTCCGCCGTGTTCGTCGGCATCGCCGGTGCGGTCTATGCCTCGTGGGTCAACTACATCGAGCCGCCGGACGTGTTCGACGTGCTCTTGTCGGTCAAGCCGCTGGTCATGGTGCTGCTCGGCGGGCTCGGAACGGTGTTCGGCCCGATCCTCGGCGCCGTCGTCCTGCTCGTCTTCGAGGAGGTGGTCTGGCGCCAGTTTCTCACCTTCCATGCCGCGGCCCTGGGGCTGATCGTGGTGGCGCTGGTCCTCTTCCTGCCCAATGGCCTCCTCGCCACCGTCGCCCGGTGGCGCCGATGAGCGCGCTCTTGCGCCTCGCTGGGGTCGCGCGGCGGTTCGGCGGCCTGAAGGCGGTCGACGGCGTGACGCTCGACGTGCGTGAGGGCGAAATCCTCGGCCTGATCGGGCCCAACGGTGCGGGCAAGACCACCTTGATCAACGTCGTCACGGGCGTGCACCCGGCACAGGACGGCACCGTCACCTTCGCCGGCGAGGACGTGACCCGGCTCGAGCCGCATCGCATCGCGCGGCTCGGGCTCGCCCGTACGTTCCAGGTCGTGCAGCCCTTCCCACGGTTGACCGTTCGCGAGAACGTGATGGCGGGCGCGCTGTTCGCCGGAGCGGCCTCCTCCATCGCCGAGGCGAGGGCGCGCACCGAGGAGCACCTTCGCTTCGCCCAACTGGCTCGCCTCGCGGACCAACCCGCCGCGAGTCTGACCCTCGCGCAGCGCAAACGACTGGAACTGGCCAAGGGCCTCGCCATGGAGCCCAAGCTGCTGATGCTCGACGAGGTCAATGCGGGCCTCAACGGCAGCGAGATCGACGAAGCCCTCGGCATCATCCGGCGCATCGCCGAGCGTGGTGTCACCATCGTCGTCGTCGAGCACGTGATGAAGGTGGTGCGCACCGTCTCGACGCGGATCGCCGTCCTCCACCACGGACGGCTCATCGCCGAGGGGGCGCCCGCCGCCGTGCTGACCGATCGCGCCGTGATCGAGGCCTATCTGGGTGAACGCTACGCCCGCTCCGTCGCGGAGGCCGACCGATGAGCGCGCCGGCGAAGCTGGAGGTCCTCGATCTCGAAACGGGCTATGGTGACGTCCAGGTGCTGTGGGGCCTGTCGCTCGACGTTCGCGCCGGCGAACTGGCCTGCATGGTCGGCGCCAACGGTGCCGGCAAGACCACGCTGATGCGCTGCGTTTCGGGACTGTTGCCCATCACGGCGGGTGCGGTGCGGATCGACGGCGAGCCGTTGACCGCGGCCGATCCTGCCGAGGTGGTGCGTCGGGGCGTGGCGCACGTGCCGGAGGGTCGGCGCCTGTTCCGTGCCATGTCGGTGCGCGACAACCTGCTGATGGGCGCCTATCTCCGCGACGACAAGGCCGCGATCCAGGCCGACCTGGAACGGGTCTACGCCATCTTTCCGATTCTCGCCGAGCGACGCCGGCAGGACGCCGGCACCCTGTCGGGCGGCGAGCAGCAGATGTGCGCCATCGGCCGCGGGCTGATGGCGCGGCCGAGCCTGCTGTTGATCGACGAGCTGTCCCTGGGTCTGGCCCCGCGCATGGTCGACCTGCTGTCGGAGAGCCTGCGCGCGGTCAACGCCGAGGGCGTCGCCATCCTGCTCGTCGAGCAGGATGTCATGACCGCCTTCGACCTTGCCGAGCGTGCCTTCGTGGTTGACCGCGGCCGGGTCGTGAAGGCGGCATCCACGGCGGAACTGCGCCACGACCCGGCGATCCGCGACGCCTATATGGGGCTCGCGTGACCGACGGGATCGGCCAATCCCGGCCGCCATCTCGACGACGTCGGCCCGGCGCGCCGGCCGCACGGGGCGTTCCTGCGCAGCCGGATCGCCGTCGGTGGGTGCGCACTTTAGCGGCGCGCGCCTTCCGGCAGGTGTCGAACGGAGAACCGGCTTGACCCGCGAAACCGTCGTCCTCCGCTGCACCGGTAACGCGTCGATCGTCGACGCCGTCGAGGCCATCGCCAAAGTCCACTCGGGAGACCCCAACCCATGACCACCATTGCCGTGCCCGCAGGCGGCTTTCGCTATGTTCCGGGCGTGTTCCAGTACTCGGCGGGCGTCGCCGCCGAACCCGGCTTCCGCATCGTCCGTGTGCGCTTCGAGCGTCCGGTGCCGCTCGCCGACGGCTTCGCTCGAATCGAGCGCTACCTGGAGGAAGGCGGTCGGCCCACCACGGCCTTCTGCGCCTGCGAACTGCGCTCGCCCGAACCGTTCACCGAAGCGGGCTTCGAGGCGTTCAACGAGGTCTATGTCGGCACGCTGGAGCGCTGGGGTCTCTATCGCGACGGCGCCAACCCGGTCGCCCGGAGCAATGTCTGCCCGGAACGGCACAAGCCCGCCGAACCCTCGTTCCACGCCTTCTCGTTCACGGTCGAGGCGCCGGAGGCGACATCGTCCTTCGTGGTCGCCGGCAGCGGAGAGGCCAAAGAGGGCCAAGGCAGCTACGCCGACAACACGGTCCGTCTGCACGACACGAGCCCCGACGGACTGATGGAGAAGGCGCGCTTCGTGCTCGGCGAGATGGAACGGCGCATGGCCGCGCTCGGCTTCGGCTGGGCCGACACCACGGCCGCCCAACTCTACACCGTGTTCGATGCCTTCCCCACCCTGGACGCCGAGATCGTGCGGCGTGGCGCCATGGAACACGGGCTCACCTGGCACTTCTGCCGCCCGCCCGTGGTCGGCCTCGACTTCGAAATGGACTGCCGTCGGGTGGCGACCGAAGAGGTGATCGAAACCTGAGCGTATCGGCGAAGAGCCGCGGCCGGCGTTGGCGAACGGGCGGTCTCATCGGGCCACCCGATCCTCCGGTCGGGATAAGGCCCCGCGATCAGGCGAGATCGCGCAGGCTGGTGTAGAGGCGAGCAGCTCGGGCCATGGCACGACGGTCGAGGTCGGCGAGCGCCTCCCGCGCGGGATTGCGTCCGCCCGCGCGCACGATCTCCCACTTGCCGCCGCAGTCGCGGGCGATCCAGCCTCTGGCCTCCAGGTCGGCGAGCTTGCGGCGGACCGTCTCGCGCGGAATGCCGGTAACGTCGGCGATGCGGGCGGCCGCCATGGTGGGCGTCCAGGCGGGCGGCTCCGCGCGGTCGGCCTCGGCCTGCCACAGGAGCGTTCGCTGGCCGAGGGCGGCCAGGATCAGCGGTAGCTGCAGGTCGCCGCGGAACTCGCGCGAGAGGTCCGTGAGGTGCTCGGCGAGGAATTCGACGAAGGCGTACTGGAACCGGACGTAGTTGTCGCGGAAGCGCTCGGCGATGTCCGCGGCCGTGGCTGCCGTCTCGGGCTCGTGGTCGAGCGTCGTCATGGCTCCCCCTCCGGACGTGATCGCCGTGCTGCCCATTTCGGGCAGGTGCACCGTTGCCTTGGCGGTGGCTACCCCGCAAGCACTCGGAGGTATCGATCCGCGCCGCGGCCCCACGCCGACGCCACGCGGCCGAAGACCCGACGGGAGACGATCGCCGGTGCACCTGTTTTTCACGGCCTACGGCCTGGCATTGCTCGGACTGTTGCCGATGATGAATCCGCCGACCACCGCCGTGCTGATGCTGGGCCTCGCCAAGGGCCGACCGCCCGGCTGGTTCGCGGCCGAGGCTCGTCGGGTCGCCGGATTCACGCTCGCCACGTTGATCGTTGCCTACTTCGCCGGCACGCTGGTCCTGAACGTGTTCGGCATCTCGATCGCCGGGCTGCAGCTCGCGGGCGGTCTGATCGTCGCGTTCATCGGTTTTCGGATGCTGTTCCCGCCGCCCCCCTCGGCCGCAGCACCGGCGGCGACGGAAGGTTCGCCCGCCTTCGTCCCGCTCACCATGCCGAGCCTGTGCGGCCCCGGCACGCTGGCGCTCGTCCTCTCGGCGGCGAGCGACGTGGCGCTCCGCGTGCCCTGGCCCGAGCGGTGGTGGGTGCACGGCGGGCTGGTCGCCGCATTCGTGACGATGGCGTTGATGGTCTGGATCGTGCTGCGCCTCGCCGGCCCGATGCAACGGGCGCTCGGCTCGAGCGGCATCGACGCGCTGACGCGGATCATGGGCTTTCTCTTGGTGTGCATCGGCATGCAGTTCCTCATCAACGCCGTCTTCGTGCTCGCCGAGGATCTCGGGGCGGTCGGTGCTGCGACGTGAACTCGGGAGCTTGCCCGCGATGAACCCTGTCCGTTGCCTGTCGCTCGCAGCGCTAAGCCTGCTGGTCGGAGGCCTCGCGCCGGCCCGGGAGTCCCGGCCGGCCAAGATCGTCGAAGCCGGCTCGGCCGCAGCGGCAGACCGGGCGCGCTATCCGGGCCAGCTGCAGGCGGCCGAGGAGGCCGATCTCACCTTTCCCGTCGGCGGGCGCTTGGTCGAGTTGCCGGTCATCGAAGGCCAGGGGGTGCTCGCCGGCGATCGGGTCGCCCGGCTCGCGGACGAGCTGCGCGCCGTGTCGGGCGTCGCCCGCGTCGTCCGTGGTCGAGGCGTCCGTGAGCCGGGCCCGGCCGGTGGCGCTGGGAGCGTTGACCACCATCCTGGGGGTGCTCCGCTGTTGCTCGCCCCCTTCTTCGAGAGCATGGCGGTGGTCATCATGTCGGGCCTCGCGTTCGCCACCGTGCTGACGCTCGTGGTGATGCCCGTCCTGTACGCGACCCTGTTCGGCATCCGCCCGCCTTCCGGTCGATCACCCTCCGCCGAAACGCCGTGAGGCCGGCAAAGCCGACCTCGGGGGGGAGCCGATCAAGTCCCCCCTGGCTCTTTTTGACGGCCTTCTTTTCAGGCCGGGACCTGCAGAACGCTGCGGCAGGGGACTCCGAGCTTGGCGGCACCGCCGAGGCCGATCAGCTCCATGAGGAATACCGAACCCAGCGTTTCGACGCCAGCTTGCTGGAGGAGTTCGATGGCCGCGGCGC
>JBMCMJ010000042.1:0-14450 GCA_048615135.1 Pseudomonadota bacterium | reverse complement strand
TGTTGCGGTCGATGATCCGGGTGAACACCCCACCCAGCGTCTCGATGCCGAGCGAGAGCGGCGTGACGTCCAGCAGCAGCACGTCCTTCACATCGCCGGCCAGCACGGCGGCCTGAATGGCAGCGCCGACGGCGACCACCTCGTCCGGGTTCACGCCCTGGTGGGGATCCTTGCCGAAGAAGCGCTTCACCGTCTCCACGACCTTGGGCATGCGCGTCATGCCGCCGACCAGCACCACCTCGTTGATGTCGCCGGCCGACAGACCCGCGTCCTTGAGCGCCTTCTTGCAGGGCTCGATGGTCCGCTGGATCAGATCGTCGACCAGCATCTCCAGCTTGGCCCGACTGATCTTCATCGTCAGATGCTTCGGGCCGCTCTGGTCGGCGGTGATGAACGGCAGGTTGACCTCGGTCTGCGTGGTCGAGCTGAGCTCGATCTTCGCTTTCTCCGCCGCCTCCTTCAGCCGCTGCAGGGCCAACTTGTCGTTCCGGAGATCGATCCCGTTCTCCTTCTTGAACTCGTCGGCCATGTAGTCGATCAAGCGCTTGTCGAAGTCCTCGCCGCCGAGGAACGTGTCGCCGTTGGTCGACTTCACCTCGAACACGCCGTCGCCGATCTCCAGGATCGAGACGTCGAAGGTGCCACCGCCGAGGTCGTAGACGGCGATGGTCTGGGCGTGGCTCTTGTCGAGGCCGTAGGCCAGCGCCGCCGCGGTCGGCTCGTTGATGATGCGCAGCACCTCGAGGCCGGCGATCTTGCCGGCGTCCTTGGTCGCTTGGCGCTGGCTGTCGTTGAAGTAGGCCGGGACGGTGATCACCGCCTTGTCGACGGTGGCACCGAGATGCCGCTCGGCCGTCTCCTTCATCTTCTTCAGGACGTCGGCCGAAATCTGGCTCGGCGCCATCTTCTTGCCGCGGCTTTCGAGCCAGGCGTCCCCGTTGTCGGCTTTGACGATATGGTAGGGCACCATGCCCTTGTCCTTGGCGACGATCGGGTCCTCGAAACGGCGGCCGATCAGCCGCTTGACGGCGAAGAAGGTGTTCTCCGGGTTCGTCACGGCCTGCCGCTTGGCCGGCATGCCCACCAGGGTCTCGCCGTCCTCGGTGAAGGCGACCATCGACGGCGTGGTCCGCATCCCTTCCTCGTTCTCGATCACGCGGGCGTTCTTGCCCTCCATGATCGCCACACAACTGTTGGTGGTGCCGAGGTCGATGCCGATGATCTTGCTCATGCAATTCCTCTCGTATCTGCGTCGTGCAGAGATGTGGTCTCGATCGGCGAGCGCAACCCCGGCGACAGCCTCGAGGAACTGCGGAAAACCGGGTGGAACCGCTGACGCGCTCGGTTGATGGGCATATATGGTCGCGCCCTGGGGGCTGCAACCATCACCGTTGCCGGACGTTCAGCTTTCCGTGGTCGGCGGCGTGGCCTCGCGCAACAAGCGCATCGACTTGGTCCACCAGCCGCGGATGTCGTAGTGGCGGACCTTGGCCATCATCCGTTGCCAGCGGTCCCGGCGCTCGTCGTGCGGCATCCCCAGCCCCGCCCCCATCGCCCGCGCCGTCTGATGGATGTCGTAGGGGTTGACGATCAGGGCCCCGTCCAGTTCGCCCGCCGCACCGGCGAAGCGGGACAGCACGAGCACCCCCGGATCCTCGGGGTTCTGCGCCGCCACGTACTCTTTGGCGACCAGGTTCATGCCGTCGCGCAGCGGTGTGACGAGCCCGATGCGCGAGAGGTGGAAGAACCCGGCCAATGCGGTACGCGAGAAACTCTTGTTGATGTAACGCAACGGCACGTAGTCGCTGTCGCTGAAGCGGCCGTTGATGTGCCCGGCGAGGGTTTCGACCTCGACCCGAAGGTTGACGTATTCCGGCACGTCGGAGCGCGACGGCGCCGAGATCTGCATCAACGACACACTCTTGTCGTCCGGGCCGACGGTCTCGAGCAACAGCTGGAACGCGCGGAGCCGTTCGGCGATGCCTTTGGTGTAGTCGAGACGGTCGACGCCGATGATCAGTCGGCGCCCGCGGAGCGCCTCGGCGACGCGGTGCCGTTGCCGGCGCGCCTCGGGTGCGTCGGGCATACGCGTGAATTCCTCGGCCTCGATGCCGATCGGCACGGCGACCGCCAGGACGTGCCGACCCTCGACCTGTGCCCAACCCTCGGCATCGAACGAGCCGCCGAGTTCGAGTTCGACGTAGTTGCGGAACTGACGCAGATCGGTGGCCGTCTGGAACCCGACCACGTCGTACTGGCAGAGGTCGAGGGCGAGTTCCCGCTGCCACGGCATGGTGACGTAGAGTTCGGGTGCCGGGAACGGGATGTGGAGGAAGAAGGCGAGCCGATTGGTGACGCCCAGCCGCCGCAATTCGGCGGCGAGCGGGATCAGATGGTAGTCGTGGATCCAGACGAGGTCGTCGGGCCGCAGCAGCGCCTTGAGCCGTTCGGCGAACAGCCGGTTGACCCGGCGATAGGCCGCGTACCAGTGGGGCTCGAAGGTCGCGAGATCGATCCGGTAGTGGAACAGCGGCCAGAGCGTCCGGTTGGCGAAGTTGTTGTAGTAGTCCTCGAAGTCGTCGACGGTCAGATCGGTCAGGGCGTAGCCGATACCGCCTGCGGTGAGGGTACGCACGGGGCCCGGCGCTTCGGTGGTCGTGTCGCCGCTCCAGCCGAACCACAGCCCGCCCGCCTCCTTGAGGGCGGCGAGCAAGCCGACCGCGAGGCCACCGGCTTGGGTCGCCTGTTTGCCGCGCGCGACGGTCACGCGGTTGGAGACGACCACCAGCCGGCCGCCATGCGGGGTGCGGGTCGCTTGGCCGGCGATCATGCGCGCTCCTCGCGCGGATCCGGGCCGGTCCTGGGGTGGTCAGCGACAGGCTCCGCGAGCGCCGATGAAAGCGGCGGCGGCAAGATCATGCGAACTCTCCCTCGATCGGCCTTTGGTAGCACGGCGCGGCCGCGCCTCCAACCCGGCGGCCCGAACGCCCGGCCTCAGTCGCCCGGGCTCGGCGGCAAGGTGGCGGCAAGCTCTTCCACGAGACGTTCGAGGTCGAGGTTCCGCTCGCGGAAGGCCTCCACGCGCAGGCCACCGAGCGGGGTGGCCGCGACCGCGGCGAAGGTCCGGGCCGCACCGGCGAAGCTCTGTCCGGTGACGCCGACCGCATCGAAGGTGGCGGCGATCTCGTCCATCTCGCCGGTCCAGCGAAAGGCCTTCGGCACCGCATCCGGCACCAGCCGGCGCATCCGCTGCAGCGGCTCGGCCTGGCTCGTCGCCAGTTCCTCGCGCAGCGCCTCCGCCACCCCGAGCCGAGCGGCGGCGACCAGCAGTTGGGTCATCAAAGCGGCCGTACCCTTGTTGAGCGCCGCGTAGCACATCTTGAGCGCCGAGGCGTCGCCGACGCGCTCGCTCACCACCCTCACGTCGAGCCCGAAATCGCTCAGTGCGGCGACCGTCTCGACCGCGCCGCCCGAGACGTAGAGCCGCGTGCGGCTCGAATCGGGCACGGGCGGCGGGCCGATGATCCCGCCGTCGACGAAGGGGGCGCCCGCCGCCTCGACGATCGCGCCCACGGCCGCACTCGTCGCAGGCGCAACGGCGTTGCAGTCGACCACCACCGGGGGCGTCGCAACGCTCGCGAGGGCCGGCGCCAGGCGCTCGGCGAGGGCGCGGGCCTCGCTCGGGACGATCACCGAAAGGAGGAGGTCCGCGGCCTCGACCAGCGCCGCATCGCTGCCGACGTCGCGGATGCCTGCCGCTTCGGCGAGGCCGCGCGTCCGCCCGCTGCGGCCCTCGAGGCTGGTCACCACCTCCAGGCCGTGGCGAGCGAGCAGCGCGCCGATACCCTGGCCCATCTCGCCGATCGACAGGATGCCGACGGTGGGCCGGTCCGCGCTCACGGCTTCTCGCGCAGCGCCTGCGCGTGCGCCCGCGCACCCGCCATCAGGAAGGCATGGTCCGAGCCGGCGAGGATCAGCCGCATCCCCATCTCGAAATAGCGATGCATCAGGGGAGGCGTGTAGACGCCGCCCATGCCCGGATGCTTGCCGTGCCGACGGCAGGCGGCGATCACCCGGGCGAAGGCATCGACCACATCGGGATGATCGACCTGGCCGGGAATGCCCATTTCCATGCAGAGGTCGTTGGTCCCGACCAGGAGCGCGTCGTAGCCCGGCACGGCGGCGATCTCGTCCACCCGATCGATCGACGCCGGGCTTTCCAGCATCAGGACGAGCAGGGTCGCCTCGTTGAGGGCTCGCGCAACGGCGCCGGTCGGATGGGTCTCGAAGTCGACCTGGGGAATGGCGCCCATCATCGACCGCCGGCCCTCGGGCGGATAGCGGACGTTTGCAACCATTCGGGCGGCGGTTTCGGCATCGTCGACGTGCGGCACGACGATGCCCTGCGCGCCGCCGTCGAGAGCACGGCTGGCGTGGTGGTGGGCGAAGCCCGGCACGCGGACCAAGGGCGTGATCCCGGCGTCCTGGGCCGCCACCGAGATCTGCGTGGCCACGTCCAGGCTCATCGTGTTGTGTTCCATGTCGATGAACAGCCAGTCGTAGCCGGCAGTCTTCATCGCCTTGGCGATGTCGACGGTGCGGGCGTTACGCAGGCCGACCCCGAGGGTCAACTCGCCGGCGTCCAGCTTTTCCTTGGCGATGTTGCGCACCGTGACCATGAGACCTCCCTTGGTGTTCTTGTTGCCGGGTGACACTAGGCGGCGGTTCGCCGCCCGTCACCAGCCCTGGTGGCGTTGCCGTTTGTTGGGAAGAAAAGCATATTTTCCGACTGCCCCGAACACCGCCGAGGCGTTCGATGGGAGCGCACGATGGCGACCTGGATCACCGTACCGAGCATTCGTCCCACCTCGAGGGCCGAGGGTTGGCGCTGGACAGTCGACCATGCCGGTATCGGGGCAACGGCCCACGACCGACCGGGATCCCCATGCGTTCCCACCATCGCCGGACGATCGGCAACCTCTACGCGCTCGTGCTGCTCAGCGGTGGCCGCCATCGGCCCGTGCTTGGCCGAACGTCAAGCCGGAGTCGGAGTGCTGGCGCCGGCGGTCGATGCGGGCGGGCTGATGCTCCTCTACCGCTCGGCGATCGACGATCCGGCCTATGCTCGGGTCGGCTACGACGTGGTCGCGATCAACGATACCGCGATCCAGGGCTTTCTGGACGCGAACGTGCGCCCCTTTTCGGTTTATGCCGTCAGTTTCGGCGAGACGTTCTCCATGTGGCCGGCAGGCGAGGGCAACACGGAGGCGCAGGCCACCCTTGCGGATTGGTTCGCCGGTCTGCCCGGCGGTCCCGCGATCTCGGTGCGCACGGCCAAGAAGAGCGTGCCCGGTCTTTGGCTCCACGCGGTGGTCCGGGAGCAGGACTTCTTGCAACCGGTCGAAGCGATGTTCGGCCGCCTCGCCTGGGTGCTCGCCACCGCCGCCGGCTTCATCCTGGCTCTGGGACTCCGGGCGCTGCAACCGCTGGTGCGTGCGCTGCTGAACGAAGAGCATCTGGACCGCATGAGCCGCACCGACGGCCTGACCGCGCTGGCGAGCCGCCCCTACCTGATCGAGACGATCGAGCGGGCGCGGCTGGCGCACAGCCGAGCCGAGCAGGAGTTCGCGCTGGTGCTGGTCGACGTCGATCGTTTCAAGCAGATCAACGATGCCCACGGCCATGCCGCGGGTGACGAAGCGCTCCGGATGCTCGGCCGGCTTTGCCGCCTGGTGACCCGCGATGGCGATCTGTGGGGACGGATCGGCGGGGAGGAGTTTCTGGCCCTGCTGCCGCGAACGGATCTCGGGGAAGCGGTCGCCTTCGCCGAACGACTGCGCGAGGCGGTCGCTGCGGCCGAGACCCGAGGCCCGGACGGCGCGCGTCTGGTCTTCACGATCAGCGCCGGTGTCGCGAGCAGCCGGATGGCCGCAACCACCGAAGACCTCGTCGACTTGGCCGACGCAGCACTCTGCGCCACCAAGCGGGCGGGCCGCAATCGGGTCAGTGTGGCCCGTTGCGAGGTGCCACCGCCGGTTGGCGTCGACGTGACCGCGAGACCGCCGTCAGGAGCGGACGCGCTTCGCCCCGCAGTGCCGGCCGACTTGCCGGAGCGCGTCCCCCGAGTCGAGGCCTCCGGGGGGCAACCGCCCCCCGAAGGCGGAACATCAGATGGCCGCGGCGCGGTCGCCCCGGCGCGGCTTGCGTTGCGGCCGCCGCACGTCGCGGTCGGCGGACGCCCAGGGCTTGCCACCCGGTTTCGCATGGCCCGCCGGACGGCCTTGACCGCGCCTCGGGCCACCGCTGCGCGCGTGACGGACGGGCTCCGGCTCGCCCTTGCGCTCGACGTAGCGGCGGATCGCCTCCAGCTGCTTGGTCTCGGCCGGATCGCAGAGCGAAATGGCGATGCCCTCGCAGCCGGCACGGGCGGTCCGGCCGATGCGGTGCACGTAGGTCTCGACCTCGACCGGCAGGTCGAAGTTGATGACGTGGGTCACCCCCGGCACGTCGATGCCGCGGGCGGCGATGTCGGTCGCGACCAGCACCCGCGCCTCGCCGGCGCGAAAGCGCTTGAGTGCGCGTTGCCGGGCACCCTGGGCCTTGTTGCCGTGGATCGCCTCGGCGTCGATCCCGCCCCGTTCCAGGTGCTCGCACACCCGATCCGCGCCGTGCTTGGTGCGGGTGAAGAGGATCACGCGGGCGAGGGCGGGGTTGGCCAGCAGGTCCGTCAGGAAGGCGCGCTTCTTCGCCTGCGGCACCATGTGGACCTGTTGTTCGATGCGCTCGACGGAGATCGTCTCGGCCTTGATCTCGCAGCGCACCGGCTCGTTCAGCAGTTCGGCCGCAAGCGCGTCCACCGCTTTCGGCATGGTGGCCGAAAAGAGGATCGTGTGGCGCTGTTCGGCGCGGATCAGGGCCGCGATCCTCTTCATGGCGGGCGCGAAGCCCATGTCGAGCATGCGGTCGGCCTCGTCGAGCACCAGCGTCTCGACCGCATCGAGGCGCACGGCACCCTGATCGACGAGGTCGAGCAGCCGGCCCGGGGTCGCGACGAGGAGGTCGACCCCCCGCGCCATGGCCCGTTCCTGGCGGCTCTGCGGCACGCCGCCGACGATCACCGCCTGCCAGAGCCGAGTGTGCTTTTGGGCGTAGAGCTTGAACGCGTCGCTGATCTGCTGGGCCAGCTCGCGGGTCGGCGCCAGCACGAGCACCTTGGCGCCGCGCTTGGGATTGGGCTTCGGCTCGGCGAGCAGCCGGCTCATGATCGGCAGGAGAAAAGCTGCCGTCTTGCCGGTGCCGGTCTGGGCGATGCCCAAAACGTCGCGGCCGTCGAGAAGGGGAGGAATGGCCTGCGCCTGGATCGGCGTCGGCGTCGTGTGGCCCGCATCGGCGAGCGCAAGGGTGAGGGGCTCGGCGACGCCGAGCTCGGCAAAGGAAAGGGTCAAAGCGTTGTCCTATGGGCGCCCTAGTCGGCGCCGAGCCGCCCGTCGCGCGCGTGTCGAAGGGCGGGGGTCAGATGGTGACCAGCTCGGGATGTGGGGCGGCAGCGGCCGCCCGTCGCGCGATCGCGAGACAGACGCAGAGCTTGTGCGCAGGTTCGCCGACCGGCGTCAAGCGGCGTCTGCCGGGCACCGCGGAGCCGACGCTCAACGGCCGGTTCGCTTGATCGCCTGGATCGCGGCGTCGAGGGCCGAAAGAAACCGCGAGCGATCCTGCTTGGTGAAGGTGCGACCGGTACCGCGGATCTGGCCGGTCTCGCGCAGCGAGGTCATCAGGTCGCGGGTGGCGAGGTCGTTGCCGATCGAGGTCTCGGTGAAGGTGCGGCCGGTGGGGCCGAGGGTGCGCACGCCCTTGGTGACGCAGCGGTGCGCGAGCGGGATGTCGGCCGTGACGACCACGTCGCCCGGTTGCGCCTGCTCGGCGATCCAGTCGTCGGCACGGTCGAGACCCGCCTCGACGACCACCAGCTCGATCAGGGGGCTCTCGGGCAGGCGCAGCCAGCCATTGGTGACGACGCGCGTGGCGAGGCCATAGCGTCCGGCGACGCGGAAGGTTTCGTCCTTCACCGGACAGGCGTCGGCATCCAGATAGATCGTGGTCACCGTAGTCTCCTCCTTGCGTGCCGGCGGCACCGGGCCGATCTTCGGCGGATGGTTCCGTTCGTCGCCTGTCACGACTGTGGTGCCGTCCACCGCCGCCTCGACCTCGCGCCGGGGCAGAAGTCGATGTGCGCCTGCTGCGGCGCCACCCTCTATCGCGAGCGGCCCCGCCCCCTCCAGCGCGGCATCGCGTTTCTGTCCGGCGCCCTCGTGCTGTGGGCCATGGCGCACGTCCTGCCCTTGATCACGCTGCACGTCGAGGGGGCGAGCCGCACCGCCACCTTGTTCGCGGGCGTGCGGGCCATCGCCGAGGCCGGGCTCTGGCCGTTGGCCTTCCTGGTGCTCGCCTTCGTGAGCCTCGTGCCCGGCACCAAGATCCTCACGAGCCTCGTCGCCGCCCTGGCGGCCAGCCGCGGCTGGCGGCATCCGGTGGCGCGCTGGGCGTTCGTGCTGGGCCGCCGGCAGGCGCCCTGGGCGATGCTGGAAATCTTCCTGTTCGGGCTGATCGTCGCCTATGTGAAGCTGGAGGACATGGCACGGGTCGACGTCGAGATCGGCGTCCTGGTCCTGGCCGGCGCCATCCTCGCGATCGCCGCAGCCGACGCCGTCCTCGAGCCCGAGGCGGTCTGGTCGCGGATCGGCCGGCCCACCTCGCCGCCGAGCGATCCGCGCCGCACCGTCGCCTGCCACGACTGCGGCTGGCTCGCCCCTTTCGAAGCGCACCGTTGCCCGCGTTGCGCCGCCGCCCTGCATCGGCGCAAGCCGGCCGCGCTGGAGCGCAGTTGGGCTTTTCTCCTGGCGGCGTGCGTGCTCTACGTTCCGGCCAACGTGTACCCGATCATGGTCGTCTCCCAGTTCCAGCGCAGCGAGCCGGCAACCATCCTCGGCGGCGTGGTCGACCTCGTCGGTCACGGCATGTACGCGATCGCCGCGATCGTGTTCCTCGCCTCGGTCCTGGTGCCGGTCGCCAAGATCATCGGTCTCGCTTGGCTGCTGCTGGCGGCCCGGCGTCGCGCTGCGACGGCACTCCGCTCGCGGACGCAGGCCTACCGGGCGATCGAGTTCGTCGGTCGCTGGTCGATGGTGGATGTCTTCATGGTGGCGATCCTCGCGAGCCTCGTCGACCTGCACGGCCTGTTGGCGATCGAGCCGGGCATCGGCGCCTTCGCCTTCGCCGCGGTCGTGATCCTGACCATGCTCGCGTCCGCGAGCTACGATCCCCGGCTCGCCTGGGATGCGGTCGAGGCCGGGCATGAGCGAGCCTGAAGGTCCGTACCTCGCCACGCCGGAGGTCCGCCGCAGCCGGACCATTTCGCTCGTCTGGCTCGTGCCGCTGGCCGCACTCGCCGTGGGGCTCTGGCTGGTGATCGATGCGTGGCGCGAGCAGGGCCCGGTGGTGACACTCGAGCTTCCCAACGCCGAGGGCCTCGAGGCGGGGCAGACCCGGGTCCGGCTGCTCGACGTGGACGTCGGCCTCGTGACCGCACTGGACGTGGCGGACGGCCTCGATCGGGTGATCGCGACCGTCGAGATGGATCGGGACGCGCGCGACTACCTGCGCGGGGGGACGCGCTTTTGGGTCGTGCGGCCGCGGGTCGGCGCCGGTGGGGTGAGCGGCCTCTCGACGCTGCTCTCCGGCTCCTACATCGCGGTGGCGCCGGGTGAGGGGGAGCGGACGATGCACTTCGTCGCGTTGTCGTCGCCTCCACCGGTGGTCCCGGTGGAGCCCGGCCGGACCTTCGTGCTGACCACCGGCCGCCTCGGCGGGGTGGCGCGCGGGTCGGGCGTCTATTACCGGGGGCTGCGCGTCGGGCAGATCACCGACTACCGCCTGCTCGACGGCGACCGCGGCGTCGAGATCGACCTGTTCGTCCGGGAAGAAGCGGCCGACCGGGTGCGGATCGATAGCCGCTTCTGGCTGGCGAACGGCATCACCTTCGGCCTGTCCGGCGCCGGTGTGCGGGTCGAGATGACCTCGCTGGAGGCGTTTCTCGCAGGCGGTGTCGCGTTCCGCAGCCCCGCGGACTCGATCGCGCCCGTGGCCGCAGCCGGACAACGCTTTCGGCTGTTCGCCAACGAGCAGGACGCGGACGATGCGGGCGGTGCCCACAGCATCGTGCTTCTCGCGGCCTTCGACGGGAACGTCGGCGGTCTTCGCGAGGGCTCGCCGGTGCTGTTCCGCGGGGTGCGTGTCGGTCGGGTAGCCGACGTGCACTTCGAGTTCGTTTCCCAGACGGGGGCCATTCGTGCGCTGGTCCGTTTCGAGCTGTTTCGGCAGGATCTCCTGATCGACGGGGCCTCGCCCTTGCTCGAGGCCCGCGAATTGCTGGATCGACTGGTGCAGCGTGGTCTGCGCGCGCGGCTCGCCACCGTGAATTTCGTGACCGGCGAACTGGCCATCGGCATCGACGAGGTGGCCGATGCGGCTCCCGCCGCCATCGACTGGACCACGGTGCCACCGACCTTCCCGACCGCGCCCGGCTCGTTCGACCAACTGCAGGCCACCCTGCAGGAGGTGCTCACCGCGTTCGCGGACCTGCCCATGGAGGAGCTGACCGAGGACGTTCGGCGGATTCTCGGCGGTGCCGCCGAAGCGCTTTCCCGCCCGGAGTTGACCACGGGCATCGTCGATGCCGGCACCGCGGCTGCAGGGTTGGCCGCGATCGTGCGCATGCTGGAGGGCGAATTGCCGACCATCCTCGGCTCGATCGAGAGCACGGTCGGCGACGCCGAAGGCGGCATGGCCGAACTGCGCGCCTCGCTCGTCGCCGCGCGCGGCGTGCTCGAACGTGCCGAACGCCTCATGCAGGGAGCGGAGACCGTGCCCTACGACACCCAGCGGCTGTTGCAGGAACTGCGCTTGCTCACCCGCTCGCTGACCAGCTTCGTCGACTATCTGGAACGCAACCCCGAAGCGCTCCTGCGGGGACGGCGATGAGACGGCGTGCATTCGTCGCCGCTTCGGCCGCGGCCGCGTTCTCCGGCTGCGCGAGCGTCCAGCCCCGCTTTTACGGGCTCGGCCCGAGCCTCGAGGCGGGGGCGCCCCCCTTCCCGTTGCGCGTCGGCCTGGAGCCGGTCGACGTGGCGGCGGTGTTCTCCAGGCGCGAACTGGTCCTGCGGCCGACGCCCACGACCCTGACGCTCGCCCCGAACGACCTGTGGGCGGAGCCGGTCGATTCGATGCTGCAGCGGGTTCTCGCCGAGGATCTGGCGCGCGGCCTGGGGATCGTGCAGGTCGCCCGGCTGCCGGCGCGGCTGGCCGAGGTGCCGGATCGGCTGGTCGAGGTCGAGATCTTGGAGTTGGACGGGCGCAACGGCGGAACGGCCAGGCTCGCCGCCGTGTGGCGCATCTACGAAGGCGTGCCGCGCCGGCTCCTGCGCGAGGGGCGGACCGAGGTGACGGAGACCTACGCCCCGCCCGACGCCTATCCGCCCCTGGTCGAGGCCCTCAACCGCGCCGTCGCCCGGCTCGCCATGGACCTCGTCGCGGCGCTCCGGGCGACCGGTTGAGGCCTTACGGGATCAGGAGCGTCTGCCCGGTGGTCTTGCGGCCCTCGAGGTCGGCATGGGCACGGGCCGCCTCGGCGAGCGGATAGGTCTGGTTGATGTCGACCTTGACGACCCCCTGCGCGATCGCCTCCAGCAGGTTGCCCGAGACCTCGTCCAGCTCGTCGCGGGTCGCGATGTGCGGGAAGAGCGACGGCCTGGAAATGCGCGCGCACTTGGGCGAGAGCACCTGCAGGTTCAACGGCGGCACGGGCCCCGACGCATTGCCGTAGCTGACCAGATGACCGTGCTTGGCCAGCGCCGCCATCGAGCCCTCGAAGCTGTCCTTGCCGATGCCGTCGTAGATGTAGATGCAGCCCTCTCCGCCGGTCGCCTCCAGAACCGCGTCCGCGAAGGCACCGTCGCGCCCGGTGACGACGACGTGGTCGGCGCCGTGCGCCTTGGCCAGCGCCGCCTTCTCGTCGGTCGAGACGGTGGCGATGACGGTGCAGCCTTTGTGCTTCGCCCAGGCGGTGAGGATGAGGCCGACACCGCCCGCCGCGGCATGGACCAGCACCTTGTCGCCTGCCGTGGCGTGCGTCATCCGGTGCAGGAGATATTCGGCGGTCATGCCCTTGAGCATCATCGCCGCCGCCTGGCGCTCGTCGACGCCGTCGGGCAGCTTGACCAGCCAGCGGGCCGGCACGTTGCGCTCGGCGACGTAGGAACCCGGCGTGTTCCAGACATAGGCGACCCGGTCACCCGCAGCGAAGCCGGTGACGCCGGGGCCGACGCGGTCCACCACGCCCGCCGCCTCCATGCCGATCGTGCCGGGCGGCTGCAGCAGCGGGTAGAGCCCGCTGCGCACGTAGCAGTCGATGAAGTTGAGCCCGATGGCGCTCTGCCGCACCCGGACTTCGCCCTCGCCGGGCTCGCCGAGTGTGACCTCGACGGGCTCCAGCACCTCGGGCCCGCCGTGCTTTTGTTGAACGATGGCCAGGACCATGACGATTCCCCCCTGTTTGCTTGGTCAGCCGACGAGCCTCTGCCCGGCAGCGTAGTCGAAATAGAGCTCGCGCGCCCGCCGGTACACCGGCCCCGGCTGCAGTTCACGATCCTCGAAGCGGACGATCGGCATCACCTTGCCGTAGTTCCCGGTCGAGAAGATCTCGTCGGCACTTTCGAAGTCGTCCACCGTCAGCGTGGTCTCGAGCACGTCCACGCCGTCGGCGATGAGCAGATCCGTCACCCGCTGCTTGGTGATGCCGTTGAGGAAGGTGCCGTTCCACGCGGGCGTCATGGCGACGCCGTCCTTGACCAGCCAGATGTTGGCGGTCGCGAGTTCGGCCACGTTGGCGCACGGGTCGAGGATCAGAGCGTTGTCGAAGCCGCGCTGGCGCGCCCAGACGAGCGCCCGCTGCCCGTTCGGGTAGTTGCAGCCGGCCTTGGCGTCGATCGGCGCGGCGTCCCGTGCCGGCCGGCGGAACGGCGCCACGGTCACCGATGCGCCGACCGGTTCCGGCATCGGGCTCTCGTAGACGGCGAGCAGGAACTCGGTGCTCTCGGCCTCCGGCGCCACGAAACCCCGCATGGCGTAGAACATCGGCCGCACGTAGTACGCCTTGTCCTTGGGCAGACGGGCGAACGCCTCGCGGGTCAGGCCTTCGATGTCCAAAGCCGCCTTGGTGGGAGCGAGCAGCATCTTGCGGGCGCTGTCGACCACGCGCTGGCAATGCAGGTCGAGGTCGGGGGCCTTGCCGTCGAAGATGCGGGCACCATCGAACACCGACGAACTCATCCACATGGCATGGTCCATCGGCCCCAGGACCTTGGGCTGCTGGTCGTGCCAGCGGCCGTCGTGCCAAAACGCTGCGTGCATCCTCGTCTCCTCGAAAGCGGCCGCACAGTAGGCAGCCGCACGGGCGACGCCAAGGGGCGAGCGGCAGGAAGGAGACGGGTCGAACCATGCGGCGGGAGATCGGGATCGGGGCGGTCGCGGAGGCGGTGCCGATGCAGGCCATCGTTCTGGGCCTCGTCGCGTTTCTCTGCTTCGGCCTCCTGGAAGGGACGGCCAAGTATCTGGGAACCTTGGGGTTCCCGTTGGTCGCCGTGGTGTGGTTCCGCTATATGGGCCAAGTCGTCCTGTCGGGATTGATGCTCGGCCGGGCGAGCCCGATCGACGTCTGGCGCTGCGCTCGACCACGCCTGCAGATCCTGCGGGGGCTCCTGTTGTTCGGCGCGACGGCCTTCAACTTCACCGCCATCCGCTACCTGCGGCTCGACGAGACCGGGGCCATCAACTTCGCCATCCCGCTGCTGGTCGCCGCCTTCGCGGTCCCGGTCCTCGGGGAGCGGGTCGGACCGCGGCGCTGGGCGGCGATCGTGGTCGGTTTCCTCGGCGTGCTCGTGATCGTCCGCCCGACGCCCGAACTGTTCCAGCCGGCCGCTCTCCTCAGCCTCGCCGCCGCAACCTGCGGCGCCTTCTACGTGCTGCTGACGCGGATCGTCGCGCGCACCGACGGCCATCTGACCTCGAACCTCTACGCCGCCGTCGTCGGTGCCGCGGTGACCACGCCGCTCGTGCCGTTCTTTTGGCAGCAGCCGGTCGGCTGGGAATGGCTGCTGTTGGCCGGCCTCGGGCTGTTCGGCGGCCTCGGGCACTATCTGCTCACGGCGGCGCACCGTTACGCCCCGGCCCCGGTGCTGGCGCCGTTGTGGTACACGCAGATCGTCTGGTTGATCGGCATCGGCTATCTGGTGTTCGGCGACGTGCCCGACAGCCTGACCGTGACGGGTGCCGCGATCGTGGTCGCGAGCGGCCTGTACGTAAGCTACCGCGAGCGTCGCCGCGGACCACGCTAGCAG
>JBMCMJ010000041.1:0-14669 GCA_048615135.1 Pseudomonadota bacterium | reverse complement strand
ACAGGCCATGCCGGCGCATCAGCCGTCGCGCACGGGTGCGCACCGCCGCCACCGACAGGGCCGGCGTGTCGTCGATGTAGAGCGGGTTCTGCGCGAGCGCCTGACTCGCCGCCACCAGCCGCGGCCAGTCGGGATCGGCGATGTTGCCCTTCCGCAGGTCGTCCGAGCCGATCCGCGACTGCGCCGAGAGCAGCCGCATGGCCAGCTGCTCGGCCGACATCTCGAGCGAGAACACGGCGACCGTGTAGTTCTCGTGCTGCAACCGTTCGGCATCGGGACCGTAGGCGCGCTGCGCCGCCGCGTTGGCCGCCATGGTGATGGCCAGCGCGGTCTTGCCCATCGACGGGCGGGCCGCGAGGATCACGAGGTCCGAGGGCTGCAGCCCGCCGAGCTTCTCGTCCACGCCCGTCAGGCCGGTCGGCACGCCCGTGACCTTGCCGGCCTTGTGATAGGCCGCCTCGACCATCTCGATGGTCTTGGTCAGGACATTGGGGAAGGCCTTGAAGCCGCCCTCGGCCTCGCCCTCCTGGGCGAGCTGGAACAGGGCGCGCTCGGCCTCTTCCAGCATCTGCCGGCCGCTCTCGTCGGCCTGCGGGTCGTAGGCGCGGTTGACCGTCTCCTCGCCGACCCCGATCAGGCCGCGCTTGAGCGCCAGATCGTGGATGATCTTGCCGTAATGCTCGGCATTGACGATCGATTCGGCCGCCCGGGCAAGGCGCGCCAGATAGGCACCGCCATCCACCTCCTTCAGCGCTTCGTCCTCGTCGAACAGGCGCTTGAGGGTCACCGGGTCGGCCAGCCGCCCGTCGGCCACCCGCTTGACGATCGCCTCGAACAGCCGCGCATGCACCGGCTCGAAGAAGTGCTCCGCGCGCAGATAGTCGCCGACCCGGTTGTAGGCCTCGTTGTTGACCAGAATGGCGCCGAGCAGCGCTTGCTCCGCCTCCAGCGAATGCGGCAGGGTGCGAAAGCCGACCGGAGCCTCGTCGAGCTCGGGCGGCAGATAGCCGTCGTCGTGTTCGTCCATGGCGCATGGCTAGCAAGGCACGCGGAGAGCGCCAAGCACCGCGGCTCGGGCAACGGTGGACGGGATGGGGGAGGACCTGTGGGCGAGTTGGGGACGCCCCTCGCGACGGTGGAGCGGGCACCGCTGATCCGCCGCGGCGTGACGCGGATGTTCACCACCCTCGGCGCCGCCGTTCTGGTCGAAATGCCGCTCGCCAACGGCCGCCGCGCCGACGTCGTCGCCCTCGAGCGCGACGGCCGGCTCACCGTGGTCGAGATCAAGTCGGGCCTCGCCGACCTGCGCGCCGATCGCAAATGGCAGGACTACCTCGCCTTCGCCGACCGCTTCTTCTTCGCCGTCGACGCCGACTTCCCCCTCCACCGCCTGCCGGACGAGGTCGGCATCCTCGTCGCCGACGCCTTCGAGGCCACCCCCGTCCGCGACGCCCCCCTCACCCCCCTCGCCCCCGCCCGCCGCAAAGCCATGACACTCCGCTTCGCCCGCACCGCCGCCACCCGCCTCACCGGCCTCCTGGACCCGGAAGGCCGGATGGGGTGAGGGGGAAGGAAAGGGAAAGGGAAGAAAAGGAAAGGACGCGGGGGCTTTTGGCCCCCGCACCCCCGGTGACTTGGAGGCGCGACCAAAGTCGGACATTCCTCGGCAAGTCGTTGGGCGGGAAGGGGGATTCGGAGAGTGGCTTCGTTGGGCAATACGGGATCGTACAGCCGCTCTCGGGGGCTCGATGGCGCCGTGCAGGGGAGGATGGGCCGATTGGGCGACTTTTCCTAGAGCACCTTCGATCGACGGGCTAGCTGCGCCGCGCGCGCAGGATGTGGAGCGCCGCCGCGACGAGCACGGCCGAGATGCCGGCGAGGTCGGTGATGGTGCCGCCGTGCACGAGGCTGAGGGCACCGGCGACCGCGAGGGCGCGTTCGAGGGCCGTCATCGGCTGCAGGACGAAGCCCTGCAGCCCCGCGGCCAGCGCCACCACGCCCAGTCCCGCCGTGCCCATGAGCAAGAGCGTGTCCCCCGGCGAGCCGATCAGCAAGAGCGCTGGTCCGTAGACGAACATGAAGGGCAAGAGAAACCCGGCGAGGCCGAGCCGCACGGCGGACACGCCCGTGGCGATGGGGTTGGAGCCGGCGATGCCGGCGGCGGCGTAGGCGGCGGTGGCCACCGGTGGGGTGATGTTGGCCATGGTGCCGAACCAATAGGCGAACATGTGCGCCGCCAGCGGTTCGACCCCGAGCGCGATGATCGAGGGCGCGATCAGGACGGCGGTCAGGATGTAGACCGCCGTGCTCGGCAGCCCCATGCTCATGATCAACGAGGCGACCATCGCCAGGACCAGCAGGATGGCCAGTTGCTGGCCCGCGAGGGTGACCAGGATGTCGGCGAGGCGCGGGCCGAGACCGGTCAGGAACACCGGGCCGATGATCAGGCCGGCGGCGGCGCAGGCCACCGCGACCTGCAGCGACATCAAGGCCCCGTCGCGCAGCGCCTCGACCCAGCCGCCGAGCCCGAGCCGCGTGTGCCGGCGGAGCAGCCCGGCCAGCGCCGCGGCCACCAGCCCGGCAAACGCCGCCTGCAGGGCCGTCGTCTTGAAGATGGCAAGGTAGACCACGAGCACCGTCGGCCCGATCAGCAGGTGACCGCCGCGCACCAGCACCGCCCGCACCCGCGGCAGTTCCTCGCGCGGCACGCCCCTGAGGCCGAGACGCGCCGCCTCGAGGTCCAGCGTGACGAACAGCATCAGGTAGAACAGGATGGCCGGGATCAAGGCCGCCGCCGCGATCTCGCGGTAGGGCATCTGCAGATATTCGGCCATGATGAAGGCGGCCGAGCCCATCACCGGCGGCATCAGCTGTCCGCCGGTGGAGGACACCGCCTCGACCGCGCCGGCGAAGCGGTTGCCGTAGCCGAGCCGGCGCATCAGCGGGATGGTGAACATGCCGGTGCTGGCGGCGTTGGCCGTGGCGCTGCCGCTGATCGTGCCCATCGCGGCGCTGGCGACCATGGCGATCTTGGCGGGACCGCCGCGCACCGTGCCGAGCGCCGCCTGGGCGAGGTCGATGATCAACTGCCCGGTGCCGGTCGCCTTCACCACCGCGCCGAACAGGATGAAGAGAGCGATGAAGCTGGCCGACGCCCCGAGCGTCGGGCCGAGGATGCCCTCCTGGGAGAGATAGAGCGTGCTGACGGCGCGGCGGAACGAGAAGCCCGCATGGCCGCCCCAGTCGATCGGCAGGTACAAGCCGAACCAGAGATAGCCGACGAACACCGCCACGATCGCGACCATCACCCAACCGAGCAGGCGACGGGCGGCCTCGAGCACCAGCAGGATGGTGACCACCCCGAGCATCTGCTCCGCGAAGGTGGGAAAGCCCATCCGCTGCGAGATCTCCATGTAGTTGACGGCGGGATACAGGCAGACGGCGACGGCGAGAACGGCCAGGGCCAAGTCGTAGAGGGGGATCCGGCTGTCGCGGCGCGCTCCCGCCCAGGCGGGCGTGACGAGAAAGGCAAGGCCGAGCACCAGCGCCAGATGGATGCCGCGCTGCTGCAGGTCGGGCAGAACGCCGGTATAGCCCGTGCGGATATGGAAGACGGCGAAGGCCAGCGCCAGACCGGTCACCAGCCAGACGCCGAGCCGATCCCGCCAGAAGGCGGGACCGGCCGAGGTTGCTCCCGGGTCGTCACGCACGGCTGCGTCCGGCGTCAGCGCTGGTGGTCGATCCCGGCAGCTTCGTAGTAGGCGGCGGCGCCGTCATGAAACGGGATGAAGCCGGCATTGGCCACGTTGCGGCCGTCCCACATGACCCCGTTCGGATGCGCGCTCACCAAACGGTCGTTGTGCTCGATCAGGATGCGCGCCATCTCGTAGGCCTGGATGTCGGGGACGTCGGCACTGGTGACCAGAACGACGTTGACGCCGATGGTCATCAGGTCCTCGTCCTGCCCCGGATAGGTCCCGGCCGGGATGACCTCGGCCCCGTAGAACGGCAGCCGCTCGTTCAACTCGGCCATCTTCTCCTCGGAGATGCCGAGGAAGCGGAGCGGATGGTCGGTGGCGAGGCCGAGCCAGCCGGAGGACGGCACGCCGGACAACTGGAAACCGGCGTCGATCGTGTTGTCGCGCAGCGCATCGACCGTCGCCGAGGTCGAAATGTACTGCAGGTCGACCTCGTCTTCGGAAATGCCGTAGGTGCGCAGCCACTCGATGGCCGCCTGCGCATTGGAACTGCCGGCCGCCCCCACGCCGATCGACTTGCCCACGAGGTCGGTGACGTCCTGGATGGGCGAATCGGCACGCACCGCCAGATGCCCCGCCGAAGAGTGGCCGGCGGAGACCGACCGCAGGCTCTCCAGCGCTGCGTCGAACTCGCGCCCACCATTGTAGGCGTAATAGACCACGTCGGCCGCGACCCAGCCGAAATCGGCCTCGCCCAGCGCGATCAGGCGCACGTTCTCGGTCGAGCCGCCGGTCGGCGTCGACGAGGCCCTGGCCCCCTCGCTGTGCTGGTTGAGCGCCTGCGCGACGCCCTCGCCCAAGGGGAAGTAGGTGCCGCCGGTCGGCCCGCTGACGAAGCGGACATTGCCCGTCGGCTGGCTGGTATCGACCGTCTGGGCCAGAGCACCCGGTACGGCCAGGGTGCCGAGGCCGATCAGCACGGCACCGACCACGGCCTGTCCTGTGCCCACTGGTGTCATCTCGTTCCTCCCCGTGATGCGCGTGATGATCGTGCGCGGTTCCTCGCGGACGCAGCAATCGGTATGCCAGCCGTATGTCAATAACCGGTCCGGACGCAAGAGCCGGCGAGAGGCGCAAGAGAAGGAGGAAGCGAGCGGAAGCTCGCCGAGGTCGATGCATGGACACTCGACCAGAACATCTCCTGCGCCCGTGGCAAGATGGAAACCGTATCGAGGAGTGCCAGCTCGACCGGTTCGCCGATCGGTCCAGCGCCGCGACCATACGCGCCAACCCACTCCGCCTCTGGTTTGCCTCGATGGCCTATGCCCTGCTCGCCACGCTGCGGCGGATCGCGCTCGCCCACCCCGAACTCGAAGACGCCACCTGCGGCCCACCGGACGCGAAGCGCGTCCGGCGTTGCCGAAACCCGCCGCCCGCCATGCGCGGGCGTGGCCGCCCGAAACTCCCGAAGATCGGTGCCCAGGTCACGAGAAGCCGGAGAGTCGATTTTGCTGCCGCCTTACCGCGTGCGCGGAACAACACCGAGCGGACAGACAACCTCCGGCCAAGTCCCGGCGTCAGCCGGGTCGGGGTGCAGGGGCCAAAAGCCCCTGCTTTCTGCCTTGTTCCCCCTCCGCGGTCACGGAAAAGCCGTCGGCGCTTAGGCCTACTCGCCTGCCAGCGTCGAGAGTTCGGCGGCGAGTGCGGGGGTGAGCTGCTCGAAGCTGTTCGAGGCTGGAATGTAGGCGCGGACCTCGCCGTCGTGCAGGTCGAACAGCCAGCCGTGCACGCGCAGCCGCCCTTCGGCCACCCCTGCCTCGATCCAGGGGAAGGTCAGGAGATTGGCGAGCGAGGTCTTGATCGCCTCTTCCTCCAGCAGCCGCAACTGCTCCTCCAGCGGCCGCTGGCGCGCGATCAGCAGGGTGCGGCGGCGCGCCTCGTCGGCGATGTTGAGCCACGGCTGGATGAAGCTCGGCCCCTCCCCCTCGATCTGCTGGCGCGTCAGCAGGGCGCGGATGCCGCCGCAGCCGGCGTGCCCGAAGACGATGATGTGCTGAACCTTCAGCGCGTTGACCCCGAAGTCGAGCGCCGCACTCGTGCCGTGGTGTTGCTGGTCCGGCCGGTGCGGCGGCACGAGGTTGGCCACGTTGCGCACCATGAACAGCTCGCCCGGCTCCGCTTTCAGCACGATCCCCGGGTCGATCCGCGAGTCCGAGCAGGCGATCATCATCACCTTCGGCCGCTGCTCGATCTCCAGCCGCGCGAAGAACTCCCGGCGCTGGGCGAAGGTCTGCTCCTGGAACTCGCGCAGCCCCTGCGTCAGCCTGCGGAGCGGCATCGCCACCTCCCGTCGATCACCCCAAGGGCCCACCGTTGTCCGGCAGTGGCGACAGGATGATCAACCCCTTCGGCTTTGCCAAGGGCGCTTCGCACCCGCCCGCTGCGGCGGCAGTCGAAGAACGGGGCAGGAAGCCGAGCGGCGCGCCTCAAAGCCCGAACTGACCGACACTCAGGCGCAGCGCTTCGCTGAGCGGGCCGGCGAGCAGCGGCGCCGACATCGCTGCCAATTGCGGCAACTGGCGCTGGATCTCGAAGGACAGTCCGCGCGCCTTCAACCACGCGTCCCGCTCCGCCAACGGCACCGCGCGCCGCACCGCCTCCGCTTCGGCCAGATGGCGCAGCACCGCGGCCATCGGCAGGTAGAAGCTCGCGATCATCAAGGTGAAGGCGGCGCCCCAGAACAGCGTGACGGTGGTCGCGAGGGCTTCGAGGGCAGGCGCGCCCGCCAGCGCCGAGGCCCAATGCGTCCAGGCCCCCATGTGGAACACGCCGGCGACCATGAAGGCGGCCGCCACCATCACCACCTGGCGAACCTCGCGGGCGCGCTGGGCGAGGCTCTCCTCGCTCCATCCCTCGATGGGCGGCAAGGCACTCGCCGCCGCGGCCGTCACGATCAGCGCGGGCACGGCCACGCTCATCACGTTGATCAGCCCGACGACCGCGGCGATGCCCTGCACCCGCCAGCCGTCCACGAGCGCCGCACCCTCCAGAGCCCGGAGCGTGACGTGGAAGATGGCGCCGAGCGGCAGGCCGAGGCCATCGACCACCAGGAGATGCCCGAGCCCGCCGAGGATGATGAGCCCGGCCAGCCAGCGGAACGGCCGGGCCGCCCTGCCCCGGACATGCGCCCGCAGGATGTGCATCGTCGCCACCGCCGAGCCGAGGCCGACCGCGAGATAGACGAGCGTCGTCGCCGCCCAGCCGAAGCCGCCGCGGAGCACGGTCTCGGGGGCGGCTGCGGCCGTGGCGTCCGCGAGTTCGAGACCGAGGTCGGCATAGGCGGCACCGACCAGTTCGAACAGGAGGTGGGCCAGCAGGAGAACGAGCAACGGCGGTGCGGCCCACCAGAGCCGTAGCCGGTCGCGCTGCGACAGGCGGTCCGTGCGCACGGAGGTCTCGGCCGGCGTGCCCAAGTGCGTTCCCCCACCGAGCCGCTTGACGACGGCCCGTCTTCCCGACGCATCTAACGCCCCACGCCCGCAACGAAAACCTCGGAGCCGCTCGTCCATGACCGCCCTGATCGACCGCGTCGTCCTCGTCACCGGCGCTGCCAGCGGGATCGGGGCTGCGACCGCCCGGCGGCTCGCCGCGCCGGGTAGCGGGCTCGTGCTGACCACGCGCAGCAACGCCGCGGGGCTCGCCGCCGTCGCGCACGCGGTGCGGGCGCGGGGCGGGGTGGTCGACACGGTGATCGCCGATCTCGCCAATTCCGAGACCGCGGCGATGCTGGTCGAGCGGACCCGCGCCGCGTTCGGTCGGATCGACCAGATCGTCAGCAATGCCGGCCATGCCGACAAACGCCCGTTCGGCAGCTTCGCTGCGCGCGACCTGGACGACCAGTTGACCCTGCACGCGCGCAGCTTCGCCGCGCTGGTCGACGCTGCGCTGCCCGACCTGCAACGCACCGCGTGGGGCCGCGTCGTGGCGATCGGCTCCTTCGTCGCCCACGACATCGGCATCAACGGCACGATCTTTCCGACCACCGCCGCCGCCAAGGCCGCCCTCGAGGCCCTCGCCCGCACCCTCGCCTTCCAGCTGGCCCCGAGCGGCACCACCGTGAACGTCGTCGCACCCGGCTACACCC
This sequence comes from Pseudomonadota bacterium, assembly GCA_048615135.1. Classification (GTDB taxonomy): domain Bacteria; phylum Pseudomonadota; class Alphaproteobacteria; order Geminicoccales; family Geminicoccaceae; genus RECO01. Next base: position 6,827 of record JBMCMJ010000041.1, on the reverse strand, counting down.
GCAAGGACAGCACCCGCACCGCGCTGGATCGGGCCGGCTGGGAGGCCGCGGTCAGGGCTACCCCCACGGGTCGGCTCGCCGAGCCCGACGATGTCGCAGCGGCGATCGCCTTTCTCCTCTCCCGCGAGGCCCGCCAGATCACGGGCCAGATCCTGCGCGTCGACGGCGGCCTCTCCCTCGCCTGAACGAACGGCCAGCCGTGCGGGAACCCTCGGCCGCTCACCACGTTGGCGTGAGCGAAGCCGTCGTCCGTCCGCGAGGTTCTCCATGCGTGCCCTGCCCGGTGCCGTGCTCGGCGCCGCCTGCTTCGGTTGGCTGCCCGCCGTCGCGCAAGAGCCGAGCGAGGACGACACACGACCCGCGGTGGTGGTCCAGGCCATCGAGACCCGGACCCTCGTCGAGAGCGAGAGCTTCATCGGCCGCATGGAGGCGATCGAGGAGGTCGATCTGCGCGCCCGGGTCACGGGCTTTTTGGAGCGCGTCGCTTTTCGCGACGGCGAAGACGTCCGCGCGGGCGACACCCTCTACGAGATCGAGCGGGCCCGCTACGAGGCCGACCTCGCCGCCGCCGAGGCGGACGTGGCTCGGGCGCAGGCGGAAGTGGAGGCGGCGCGACTGGCGCTCCGGCGGAGCGAGACGCTCACTGCCCGCGACGCCGTTTCCGAGGCGCGGCTCGACGAGGCCCAGGCCCGCTTCGATGCCGCCGAGGCGACGCTGCGCCAGCGCGAGGCGACGGTGCGCCAAGCAGCACTGGACCTTTCCTACACCACCATCACCGCCCCCATCGGCGGCCGGATCGGGGCGACCCGTCTCACCGCCGGCAACCTCGTCGAACCGACCACGGCACCGCTCGCCCGCATCGTCCAGCTCGATCCGATCCGCGCCCGCTTCTTCGTCGCCGACGTCGATTACGTCGCGCTGCAGCGCCAGTTGGACGACGACGGCGAGCCGCTCGAGGAGCGCTTCGAGGTCCACCTCCGGCTGCCGGACGACACGGTCTACGAGCCCGCCGGCACCATCGATTTCTACGATACGGGCATCGATCCCACGACCGGCACGCTGGCCGTGCGCGCCACCTTCGCCAACCCGGACCGGCTGCTCCTGCCGGGCCAGTTCGTCACGGTCGTGGTCGAGATCGGCGAGCCGCGCAGCGTGCCGGTGGTCCCCTTCGCCGCCGTCCAGCAGGACCGCGAGGGCCGCTTCGTCCTGGTAGTGGACGACGCGGGCAAGGTGGAGCAGCGGCGGATCGAGATCGGGACCGAAGATGGGAGCACCTACGAGGTCGTCGACGGCCTCGAGCGGGGCGAGGACGTCGTCGTCCAGGGGGTGCAGCGGGTCGAGGACGGCGCCGAGGTCCGCGCGGTGCGGGAACCCGAGGCGTGATCTCGAAAGCCTTCGTCCACCGGCCGCGCTTCGCGATGGTCATCGCCCTCGTCATCACGCTCGCCGGCGCCATCTCGCTCGGCCGCATCCCCGTGGCGCAGTTCCCGAACATCACCCCGCCGGTCGTCGAGGTCGAGACCTTCTACCCCGGTGCCGACGCGGAGACCGTCGCCACCACCGTCGGCGCCGCGATCGAGGCCGAGGTCAACGGCGTCGACGGCATGATCTACATGGACTCGACCAGTTCGGCGTCGGGCGCCTACGCGCTCAGGGTCACCTTCGAGGTCGGCACCGACCCCGCGACGGCCCAGGTCGACGTGCAGAACCGCGTCAGCCTCGCCACCCCCGACCTGCCCGCCGCGGTGGTCGAGCAGGGGGTGAACGTGCGCACCCAGTCGACCAGCTTCCTCCAGGTCGTGATCTTCTACTCGCCGGAGGAAACGCGCGACACGCTGTTCCTCGCCAACTACGCGAGCCTCGACGTGCGCGACACCATCGCCCGGATCGACGGCGTTGGCCAAGCCGAGATCCTGGGCGGTGCCGACTACGCGATGCGGATCTGGCTCGACCCGAACCGGCTGGCCGCGCTGGGGCTCACCGGCGACGACGTGCTCGCCGCGGTCCGCGAGCAGAGCCTCGTCGCCTCGGCCGGTCAGATCGGCGCTCCGCCGGGTGCGGAGGACCAGGCCCTGCAGCTTTCCGTCACCGCTCGGGGCCGGCTGCGCGAGGCCGAGGAATTCGCCGACATCGTGATCCGCACGGCGGAAGACGGTGGGCTCGTGCGCCTGCGCGACGTGGCGCGAACCGAACTCGGCGCCGAGCGCTACGAGAGCAGTGCGATGTATGACGGCCAGCCCTCGGTGGCGCTCGCCGTCTACCAGCAGCCGGGCGCCAACGCCCTCGACGTCGCCCGCGCCATCGACGACGAAATGGAACGCTTGGCCCCCGTCTTTCCGGATGGGGTCGCCTACGACACGGTCTACGACACGACCGACTACGTCGAGGCCACCATCGCCGAACTGATCTTCACCCTCGGCCTCACCTTCCTCGCGGTCACCCTCGTCACCTACGTGTTCTTGCAGAGTTGGCGGGCAACGCTGGTCCCGGTCGTCACCATCCCCATTTCGCTCGTCGGCACCTTCACGGTCCTCTTCGCCATCGGCTTCTCGGCCAACACCATCACCCTGTTCGCCATCGTCCTCGCCATCGGTCTCGTCGTGGACGACGCCATCGTCGTCGTCGAGAACACCGAGCGACTGGTGGACGACGAGCGGCTGCCGGCCAAGGAGGCGGCCATCCGCTCGATGACCGAGGTCACCGGCCCGATCGTCGCCACCTCCCTGGTGCTGCTCGCCGTGTTCGTCCCGATCGCCTTCGTGCCGGGCATCGTCGGCCAGCTCTACCAGCAGTTCGCCGTCACCCTCGCCGTCGCCGTGGCGATCAGCACCTTCACCGCGTTGACGTTGAGCCCGGCGCTCTGCAGCCTGCTGCTGCGTCCCCGCCGAAGGCCCGCCGCCCCGTTCCGCGCCTTCAACCGGGCCCTGGACCATACGCGCAACGGCTACGGCTTCGTCGTCCGCCGCACGGTGCGCGTGGCCCCGCTCGCCGTCGTCGCGGCCGCGCTTGCCTTCGCCGGCATCTGGGCGATCAACGAGCGCCTCGCCCGCAACTTCCTGCCCACCGAGGACCAGGGCTTCTTCTTCGTCGACGTGCAACTGCCGCCCGGTGCCGCCTTCGCCCGCACCGAGCGCTTCATGGACGAGTTGTCCGGCGTGCTGGCGGAGATCGACGGCGTCGCCAACGTGGTCGCCGTGCCGGGCTTTTCCCTCCTGAGCCAGACCACGCTCGCCCGCGGCGGCCTCATGGTGGTCGCCCTCGAGCCCTGGGGCGAGCGCCCACCGGTGTTCGAGATCACGGGCGCCCTCATGGAACGTTCGCGCGCGCTCGCGGGCGCCCAGGTCCTCCCGATCGTCCCGCCGCCGATCACGGGTCTCGGCAACGCCGCGGGTTTCGACCTGCGCCTCCAGGCCCGCCGGGACCAGAGCCCCCGCGAACTCGGCGAAGTCGCCCGCGCGCTGGTCATGGCGGCCAACGAGGACCCGCAAATCGCCAGCGCCTTCACCACCTATTCGGCCGACATCCCGCAGATCTTCCTCGAACTCGAGCGCGACAAGCTCGCCACCCTCGGTCTCGACGTCGCCGACGTCTTCCGCACCCTGCAGCAGACCCTCGGCAGCGCCTACGTCAACGACGTCACCCGGTTCGACCGGACCTACCAGGTGCGGATGCAGGCGGACGCGCCGTTCCGCGACGCCGAGGACGACATCCGCCGCCTCCACGTCCGCAACGCGCAGGGCGAGATGGTGCCGTTGCGCGCCATCGTGGCCACCGACCGCGTCCTCGGCCCCGAGGTGGTCAACCGCTACAACCAGTTCACCGCCGCCACGCTCCAAGGCGATGCGGCGCCGGGCGGCAGCCTCGGCGAGGCGATGGACGCCGTCGCCGACCGCGCCGATGACGTCCTGCCCGAGGGCTTCGCCTACGAGTGGTCGTCCCTGTCGTTCCAGCAGCAGGAGACCGAGGGGGAAATCGTCTGGGTCTTCCTCCTGGCGCTGGTGTTCGCCTTTCTCTTCCTGGTCGCCCAATACGAGAGCTGGACCGTACCGCTTGCCGTGATCCTCTCGACCGGCACGGCGATCCTCGGCGCGATCGCCACCCTCTGGCTCACCGGCCTCGGCGCCAATCTCTACACCCAGATCGGCCTGGTCCTGCTGATCGGCCTCGCCGCGAAGAACGCCATCCTCATCGTCGAGTTCGCCAAGGTCCGCCGCGAGGCCGGCGATCCCGTCGCCGAGGCCGCTGAACAGGGTGCGCGGCTGCGCTATCGCGCCGTCCTGATGACCGCCTTCTCGTTCATCTTCGGCGTCATGCCGCTGGTCTTCGCCACGGGTGCGGGCGCCTTCTCCCGCATTTCGATCGGCGTCACCGTTCTCTCCGGCATGCTCACCGCCACCCTCGTCGGCATCCTGCTCGTTCCGGCCCTGTTCGCCTTCTTCCAGAACCTGCGGGAAAGAGCCCACCGCACGGTCGCGGGCAGCGATGCCGGCAAGGCGCAAGCCGAAGACGGAGCGACCTGACCCCCTCCTTGCTCCCCGGAGCCGGACTCCGAGAGGCGGGCGGCCGCTCGGCCTTGGCCGTAGGCTTCCCAGTGGCGCATGATCTCGGCACTCGGCTTGCCGAACGAGTCGCGTCCCGTCAGCTGCTCGGCCGTGACCTGCGGCGCTTCCTCGATCGCCTGCACGGGCGCATAGTCTTTCCCCACACCCAAAAAGCCGCCATGGGCGACGATGACGTAGCTGATCTCGCCCGTCTCCGGGTGCAGCACGACGTCATCGACGGTGCCGATATAGTCGTCCTCGATGTTGCGGATCTGCACGGCAGCGATCTGCTCCTGTCTCCAGGCACCGATCTCGCCCGGCTCGACCCCGGCCTCGCGCAGCCGCTCGGCATCGTGCTCGTAGATTGCTTCGGTCCACTGCAGAAGGTACCGGCAGCCTCGCTCGTCGCCATGCCGGGCGAGCGCCCGCCGCCGGCGCGGTGGGTGGCATGGGTGCCCCGCCCGCGGGGCCGTCTCGACAAGCAAAGGAGCAGCGAGCGCTGCCGAACAGGTCGAAAGGCTCTCGATTCCCCGACTGCCAAGCTCCGCGTCCTCTACGACCAACCCGCAGCCGCCTGACGGCAACCAGCGATGCACGGGCGAGTTGGCCACCCGTGATCATGGGCGAGATCGACCTCTTGCGATTCGAGCCGCGACCGGGGACTTGGCGTGGAGCGGACCCGTGATGGACATAGGGCGCCAGCCGCCAGGGAGTTCGGGTGGACACCCAAGAGCGGTCGCACAGGATCCATGCAGGGCCCGACTTGCACCTCCGAGCCCCCTGTACCCGTCATCGCGGTCCGGTCGGCGTCGTCGTAGGCTGATCGGATCGGGCCGACCCAGGAAGGCAGCGAACATCCGCACGCAGCGGGGTCGGGATCGTCTCGGTCATCACGGCGCTCCTCGCACCGAGGGTGGCAAACCCCGCCATGTTCACCCCGCCCACGCTGCCCTTGGTCGCGCCTCACCGTAGACGAAGGTCAGCCCCGCACGACCGAACGCACCCATCCCGCGACAACGGGTTGGTCCTCGAGCCGATTTCGCCCCTGCCACCGCGACTCCATCCACCAAGTCCGCCGGCGAAGGCCGGTGGTTGGGGGTGCAGGGGGCCGAAAGCCCCCTGCTTCCTTTCGAGCGTCCCGTCAGCCTTCGTAGAGCCAGCTTTCGATGAGGTAGCGGGCGATGCTGTCGGGGCGGGGGAGGGTGATGGGGCGCTGGGCGGGGTCGAGGAGTTCGGTTTTGTGGAACCAGCGGGCGTCCTCGAGTTCGTCCTGGTCGATGGTGAGGTCGAGGCTGCGGGCGGTGCCGTGGAAGCCGAGCATGAGCGAGGCGGGGAAGGGCCAGGGCTGGGAGGAGCGGTAGCGCATCGAGACGACCTCGACGCCGGCCTCTTCGAATACTTCGCGGCGGACGGTGTCTTCCAGGCTTTCGCCGGGTTCCACGAAGCCCGCGAGGGTGGAGTACATGCCGGGCGCGAAGCGGGCGGAGCGGCCGAGCAGGCAGTGGTCGCCGTGGCTCACCAGGATGATGACGGCGGGGTCGGTGCGCGGGAAGGTGGTGTGGCCGCAGCCGTCGCACTGGCGGGCGTGGCCGCCGTCGGCGACGTGGTTGGGCTGTCCGCAGCGGCTGCAGAAGCGATGCGTGTCGTGCCAGTAGAAAAGCGCGCGGGCATAGGCGGCGAGGTGGGCTTCGTGGGCGGCCAGGGTCGGGCCGACCTCGCGCAGGTCGCGGGCATCCGCCCCGAATTCGTGGCCGGGCTCGAGGGCGAGGGCGAAGAGGGCCACGTCGTTCTCGACGCCGAGCAGCACGGCGTCTTCCGGCACTTCGTTGGCGAACGCGGCGAGGTCGACGATGCGCAGGCGGGCCGGGTCGTCGGCGTGGACGACGGCCTTGAGTTCGTGGGTGAGGACGAGGCGGGTGCGCGGATCGCGGCGGCGCTGGGCCAGCCAAGCCGGGTCCTTGCGGAAGGGGGCCGCCCGGTCGAATCGCGGCAGGGCGTAGCGGTGGGGCGGGGCGTTGGTGATGACGTACGACATCCGGGCACCCTGCCACCTTGCGAAGCGCGCGGGAACACCCGATAGTCAGGGGTGGAGGGCTGGCGCGGACGGACTCCTCGCCAACCCGGTCAGGTCCGGAAGGAAGCAGCCGTAACGAGCTTCGGTCCGGGTCGTTGCCAGTCCTCCACCCCGTTCTTTCATCCGGCATCCGGGCACCCATCCGGGCGCCAGCCGCCGGGTTGCCGGCCGAGCCGATCGCGAGGGCGCTTGACCATCGACGCCAAGCCCTA
>JBMCMJ010000040.1:0-14697 GCA_048615135.1 Pseudomonadota bacterium | reverse complement strand
GCCAGCATCAGCCCCGCCTGAAGGCGGGCGGAGCGGGCGAGGCTGGCGACGTCGACGCGTTCCTCGAGGGTGTGGATGCCGAAGCCGGAGACGCCGAGGCCGTCGAGGGTGGGGATGCCGGCGGCACCGGTGAAGTTGCCGTCGGAGCCGCCACCGGCGCTGTAGTGGGGCAGTTCCATGCCGAGGACGTGGGCGACGGTTTCGGCCGTTTCGTAGAGGGCCTTGCCGGCGCCGTTCATTTCCCAGACGGGGCGGACGACGGTGAGGCGGATGTCCATGCCGGTGCCGTCGCCTTTGTCGGAGGTGCGGGCGAGCATGCGGGCGATGCCGGCGTCGAGGTCGGCTTGGCGTTTGGCCATGGAGAGGACTTCGGCGCGGCAGTGGGTGGGGACGCAGTTGACCCACTGGCCGCCGTGGATGACGCCGACGCTGAAGGTGCAGTCGTCGGTGGTCATGTTTTCGATTTCGATGGCCTCTTGGGCCATGAGGCGGATGGCGGAGCGGCCGTCGCCGAGGGCGGCGCCGGCGTGGCTGGGGCGGCCGCGGGCTTCGAGTTCGAAGCGGGCGATGGCGTAGCGGCCGGTGACGCAGCCGCCGTCGGGGCGGGCCGGTTCGGGGACGAGGACGACGCGGTGGCGCTTGGCTTCGGCGAGGATGAGGTCGCGGGTGCCGGGGCTGCCGATCTCCTCGTCGGAGGTGAGCAGGACCGAGACCGGCAGGGGTGTCTGCAGGCCGGCCTTGTGGAGCTGGGCCAGGGCCTCGACGGCGGCGTAGGTGCCGCCCTTCATGTCGACGATGCCCGGGCCGTAGCAGAAGGCGCCGTCGCGGCGGAAGGGCAGCTTTTCCAGGGTGCCGAGGGGGTGGACCGTGTCGAGGTGGCAGAGGACCAGGATGCCGCCCTCGCCGTGGCGGGGGTGCGGCAGGCGGGCGAGGGCGCAGTCGCCGATGCCGGGCTTGGGGGCGGTGATGTGTTGCACCTCGGCGCCGAGGTCGGCGAGCCGCGCGGCGACGGTGGCGACCATGGTGCCGACGGCGGCCGGGTCGTAGGTCGGGCTTTCCTGTTCGACCCAGGCCTCGAGGCCCTGCAGCATGGCCTCCGCGTCGATCGGCAGGGCGGTCACGTCGTAGGGCAACGGGTCTTCGGGCAGCACGTCGTTCCTCCTGGCTCACCGGCCTGGTGCACCGGTCGAGCGATAGCTTCTCGCCGAGATGGCCGCAACCGAACGGTCGCGCGCGGCTTCAGCCGACCTGGTAGCCGGGGGTGGAGCGGGAGAGGGCCTGCTCCTCCTCGTCCATGTCCTCGCCGATGCCCTCGAACAGGGGCGTGGAGAGGTAGCGCTCGCCGGTGTCGGGGAGCATGCAGAGGATGACGGAGCCGGGGGCGGCCTTCTCGGCGATGGCCATCGAGACGGCGAAGGTGGAGCCGCCGGAGACGCCGGTGAAGATGCCTTCCTTCCGTGCCAGTTGCTTGGCCCAGTGGATGCCGTCGGCGCCGGATACCGGGATCAGCTCGTCGTAGTAGTTGCGGTCGATCGCCTCTTGGAGGACCAGCGGGATGAAGTCCGGGGTCCAGCCCTGGATGGGGTGCGGTTCGAAGGCCGGGTGGCTCCAGGCGGGCGCACCCTCGGCGTCGCGCTCCTGCACCGTGCCGCTGGCGATCAGCTGGGCGTTGGCCGGCTCGCTCAGCACGATTTTGGTTTCGGGGCGTTCCTTGCGGAGCACGCGCCCGACGCCCGTGATCGTGCCGCCGGTGCCGTAGCCGGTGACGAACCAGTCGAGCCGGTGGCCCTGGAAGTCGGCCAGGATTTCACGGGCGGTGGTCGCCTCGTGGATCTCGGCATTGGCCTGGGTCTCGAACTGGTGGGCGAGGAACCAGCCGTGCGCCTTCGCCAGTTCGACGGCTTTTTGGTACATGCCGAAGCCCTTCTGGGCGCGCGGGGTAAGGACCACCTTGGCGCCGAGCATGCGCATCAGCCGCCGCCGCTCGATCGAGAAGCTCTCGGCCATGGTGACGACGAGCGGGTAGCCCTTCTGGGCGCAGACCATGGCAAGGCCGATGCCGGTGTTGCCGCTGGTCGCCTCGACCACCGTCTGGCCGGGCTGCAGGGTGCCGTCGCGTTCGGCCGCCTCGATGATGTTGACGGCGAGGCGGTCCTTGACCGAGGCTGCGGGGTTGAACGCCTCGGCCTTGACGTAGATCGTGACGTGGTCGGGGGCGAGGTTGTTGACGCGGATGCACGGCGTGTCGCCGATCGTGTCGAGCACGCTGTCGAACAGGCGTCCGCGGCCGGTCGTGGTGCGCAGCTTCGTGTCGGTCGTCATGTCGGCCTCCCGGGTCGGTTCGGCGGGCCGACGACCCGCCGGGGTCGAAGGAAGGACGAAACGGAGCGGAGGCGCAAGGGCCGAGGTGCGGGCGGGGCGGTGCGGGCTCAGTCGGCGCCCTGCTGGGCCACGAGCGGGAGCGGCTCCGTGTGGCGGCCGGGGGCGTCGGCCGGGCCGGTGAAGCGCCAAGCCGTGGGGTCGGCGAACAGCTCGCGCAGCAGCTTGGCGTGCAGCATGTGGCCGCTGCCGTGCGCCTCGATCCGGCCCAGCAGCGGGCCGTCGAGATAGAGGTCGCCGATCGCGTCGAGGGCCTTGTGGCGGACGAACTCGTCGGGCCAGCGCAGCCCGTCGGGGTTCAGCACGTGGTCGTGGGCGACCACCACGGCGTTGTCGAGGGAGCCGCCGAGGGCGAGGCCCTTGGCGCGCAGGCTCGCCACGTCCTCGGCGAAGCCGAAGGTGCGGGCGGCGGCCAGTTCCTTGCGGAAGCTCGCCATGTCGACGGTCTCGAGGACGATCCGCTGGACGCCGATCAGGGGGTGGTCGAAGTCGATGGTCATGTCGACGGCGAGATGGGCATGGGGCACGAGGCGGGCCCAGCGCGGCCCGTGCTGCACCGTGACCGGCTTCAGCACCTCGACGAAGCGGCGCGGCCGGTCCTGCTCGACGATGCCGGCGCAGCCGAGGAGGAAGCAGAAGTCGCGGGCACTGCCGTCGAGGGCCGGGATCTCGGGACCGTCGAGGCCGACCTCGACGTTGTCGATGCCCCAGGCGGCGAGCGCCGCCATGAGGTGTTCGACCGTGTTGACCGTCGCACCGTCACCACCCCTGAGTTGGGTGCAGCGGGTGGTGTCGGCGACCTGCGCGATGCCGGCCGGGATCGGCGCGGTGCCCGGCAGGTCCTCCCGGCAGAAGACGATGCCCGTGTCCGCCGGGGCGGGACGCAGGGTGAGAGCCGAGCGGGCGCCGCTGTGGATGCCGACGCCGACGCAGCCGATGGCGCTCTTGAGGGTGCGCTGCATCGGCGGTTCCGGGTTCGGGCGAAAGCTGACGGTCATCGGCAGGATCCTGCTTCGTGTGGTCCGGCGCGTCCGGAGACGCTGTGTCCCTAGCGAAACGGTAGTCGGGCCGAGGGCGGTCTTCAAATCACCGTTCGTGACGAAATTCGACGAACGGTTCTTGAAGTCCGCCCTCAGCGCCTGCCCTCAAGCGTCTGTTCTTTCACGCTTCAGAAAAGCCGGCAATTCGCCCTCGCCGGTGGCCTGGGCATGCATCCGCCGGTCCTCGCCGCCGGCCGGCGAACGGCCTTCCTTGTCCGGCTGCGCCTCGTCGGCGCGCTTGCCGTAGTAGAGGCCCTGCGCCATGCGGCGGAACAGCGAGCGGGTCTGGCCGTCCTCGGCGGCGGTGGCGTCGACCGGCACGGCCGGCTTGAAGGGCGCCCGCTCGGCCGGCTGCGGCTCGCCCTCGCCGATGGCCGAATCGACCAGGCGGTGGCGCTGCGGCTCGCGGCGCACCCCGCTCGGGCCGCCCGGGTGCGGCATCGGCTGAACGCGGTGCGTCTCGGTGCGGAAGCGCAGCCCGGCCAGCGCCGAGACGGGCTCGTTCCTGCGGGGCGCCTCCTGGGCCGGGGTCTCGACCCGCTGCGGTTCGGCATGCAGCGCGTGGGCGCGGTGCTTGGAGGAGCCTTCGATACCGGTGGCGACCACCGACACCCGCATCTTGCCCTCCATCGTCTCGTCGAAGGTCGAGCCGAAGATGATGTTGGCGTTGGCGTCGACCTCCTCGCGGATGCGGTTCGCCGCGGCATCGACCTCGAACAGCGTCATGTCGAGCCCGCCCGTGATGTTGATCAGGACGCCCTGCGCCCCCTGCATCGACACCTCGTCGAGGAGCGGGTTGGAGATGGCGGCTTCGGCCGCTTGCACCGCGCGCTGGTCGCCCTCGGCCTCGCCCGTGCCCATCATCGCCTTGCCCATCTCGGCCATGACGGTGCGGATGTCGGCGAAGTCGAGGTTGATCAGGCCCGGCATGACGATCAGGTCGGTGACCCCGCGCACGCCCATGTGCAGCACCTGGTCGGCGAGGGTGAACGCGTCCTTCAAGGTGGTGCGCTCGTTGGCGATCCGGAACAGGTTCTGGTTCGGGATCACGATCAGGGTGTCGACGTATTGCTGGAGGTCCTCGAGCCCGGCCTCGGCGATGCGCATGCGATGCGCGCCCTCGAACGAGAAGGGCTTGGTGACGACGCCGACCGTGAGGATGCCGCGCTCGCGGACCGCGCGGGCGATGACCGGGGCCGCCCCCGTGCCGGTGCCGCCGCCCATGCCGGCGGTGATGAACACCATGTGCGAGCCGTCGACGTCGCGCAGGATGTCGTCGAGCGCCTCTTCCGCGGAGGCGCGGCCGACCTCGGGCCGCGCCCCGGCGCCGAGGCCGTGGGTGATCGCCGAGCCGAGCTGGATGCGGCGCTCGGCCAGGCAGTGGTTGAGCGCCTGGCTGTCGGTGTTGGCGACCAGGAACTCGACGCCCTCCAGGTGCGACTGGATCATGTTGTTGACCGCGTTGCCGCCGGCGCCGCCGACGCCGACCACGGTGATCTTGGGCTTCAGTTCGTGGGTCGTCTGGATGCTCAAGTTCAGGGTCATGCTTTTTCTCCTCCTCACCCCGTCACGGTACTGCCGGCCGCAGCTCCCCATGGCCGGCTCACGTCACGCCGAGGCTCTCGCGGAGCCACTGCCCGACGCGTTCGAAAGGTCGCCCGAGCGCCGAGGGCGCCCGGCGTTTGGCGGCGTAGCCGATGCCGCCATCGTCGCCGGCGACGAGCGCCAGCCCGCCGCTGGCTGCCGCCACCGGGGGATCGCTCCAGCCGTCCAGCACGTCGGGACGGCCGAGGCGCACGCCCCCGGCGTTCAGGGCCTGCATGGCGAGATCGATCAGCCCCTCCTGCAGCGCCCCGCCGCCGGTCAGGACGACGCTGCGCCGCGCCACCTGCTGCACGATCTCGGGTGCGGTCCGGAGCTGCTCGTCGATCCCCCGCAGGATGGTTTCGCTGATCGGCCGCAGGATTTCGGTCAGCCGGCGCTTGGGCAGCTCGACCGTGTCCATCGCGGTGACCGCGTCGAGCGGCGTGATGTCGATGGTGTCGACCGAATCGCAGGTCCGCCACTCGACCGAGGCGTCCAGGTTCTTCAGCCGCTCGGCAGTGGCTTGGCTGACGTTGAGCTGCGCGGCGAGTTCGTCGGTCAGGTGCTCGGCGCCGAGCGGCACGGCGCCGACGAACTGCAGCCGGCCGCCGTGGAAGGCGGCGAGCGAGGTGGTTCGGGCGCCGCAGTCGACGACCACCACGCCGCGCTCGGCCTCGTCCTTGGTGATGCAGGCGAGCCCCGCCGCGTAGGGGGCGACCACCACCGTGTCGAGATCCAGGTGGCAGCGCTCGAGGCAGCCGGCGAGCTGGGCGAGCGGGCGCTCGGCGACGCCCACCAGATGTGCTCGGACGGTGAGGCGCCGGCCGGGCACGCCGGTCACGTCGTGCACCTCCGGCCCGCCGTCGAGCCTCAGCCCGAGCGGCACCGCATGGAGGATGGAGAAGCCGTCGGCGGTCATCGCCTCGGCACCGTGGCGCAGCGCCTCGCTGACGTCGCGGCGGCTCACCGGGCGGCCGTCGAGCGCCACCTCGACCTTGACGTAGCCGGACGCGGGCGCCCCGCCGGCGAAGGTCACGGCGATCCGCCGCAGCCGCTCGTCGGCCATCCGCTCGGCCTCGTCGATCACCGCGCGCATCGCCGCTTCGGCGGCAGCGGCGTTGACCACCTCGCCCGAGACGAAGCCGTCGGCCGCCTGGTGACCCGCGCCCAGCAGTTCGAAGCGGCCCTTGCCATCGAGCCGGGCGATGTAGCAGCAGAGCTTGCGGCTGCCGACATCGAGCAGACCGAAGGGCCGGCTGGCGCGGGCGCGCCGGTCGAGGAGGAGGGTCCAGGCGCGGATCGGCCGGTAGACGGTCACGACGCACCTCCCGTCGGCGCACCCGACAGGCGCAGGCGCGGCCAGGGCGTGACGACCAGCCGGCCGTCCACCCGCAGGTCGAGCACCGCGACGGCGCGGTCGAGGACGCCCGTCGCCCGCTGCACCTCGAGCAGCCGGCCGACGGCCCGGGCGGTGTCACCCGGCGGCAGTTCGACGATCACGCCCGGCCGTAGGTAAAGCCGCCAACGCTCGCTGCCGAGCCGCTCCAGGCGCTCCAGGCGCTGCAGCAGTTCGGGATCGGCGGCGAGGGCACGGAAGACGGCCGGCGCCTCGGCCGGGGCCTCGGGGCCGATCAGCCGCGGCAGGTGGCGATGGTCGGCGAGACGGTCGGTCGACACCGGCAGGCCGCTGGCGGCGACCAGCGCCGGACCCTCCGGACCCAGCCAGAGGGCAAGCGGGCGGTGTTCTTTGACTTCGACGACCAGCCGGTCGGGCAGGCGGCGGCTGACGGTCGCCTGCTCCACCCAGCCGAGGGCTTCCAGCCGCTGGCGGGCGTCGTGGACGTCCAGCTCGAGCAGCGGCATGCCGGGCTCGAGGGCGAGGGCCGTCTGCACCGCCTGCGCATCGAGTTGCGCGGCACCGTGCAGTTCCAGTTCGCTCAGGACGATGCCCGCCTCGCGCTGCAGGGCGAGCCGCACCTCGGTGACGAGCGACGGCCACCAGGGGGTGCCGGCCGCGACGATGACCGCCAAGAGCCCGAGGATCGGCCAGGGCGAGCGGCGGAGCGCGCGCCAGGGCGACGGGGCCGGGCGACGGACGTGGCGGCGGGCGGCGCGGAGGCTTACCGGTCGCACGAGGCGTCCTCCACCAGCCGTTCGACCAGGTCGGCGAAGCCGATGCCGCAATGCGCCGCCTGCTCGGGCACCAGCGACAGGGGCGTCATGCCGGGCTGGGTGTTGACCTCCAGGATGAAGAGACCGTCGTCGCCCTGCGCCGGATCGTAGCGGAAATCGGCCCGGCTGACCCCGCGGCAGCCGAGCAGCGCGTGGGCGCGTTCGGACCAGTCCAGCACCTGCTCGAACACGGCGGGCGGGACGGGGGCGGGGATCAGGTGGTCGGCGACGCCCTCGGTGTACTTGGCGCGATAGTCGTAGAAGCCCTCGCGGGGGCGGATTTCGGTCACCGTCAGCGCCTTGTCGTCGAGCACGGCACAGGTCAGCTCGGCCCCCGCAACGAACGGCTCGACCAGCATCGTCGCCCCGGCCCCCGCGGCGGTGTTGGGCCGCAGGCGGGCATCGTCGAGGTCGTGGATCACCAGGACGCCGACGCTGGAGCCCTCGGCGGCGGGCTTGACGACGAAGGGTGGGGCGAGGACGTCGCCCGCGGCGATTTCGGCCAGGGTCGCGAGCCGGCCGGCGGGGGTGCGCAGGCCGTGATGGGCGAACAGCTCCTTGGCCGTCGGCTTGTGCATGGCGACTGCCGAGGCGCGCACGCCCGAGTGGGTGTAGGGCAGGCGCATCAGTTCCAACAGACCCTGCACGCAGCCGTCCTCGCCGAGCCGGCCGTGCAGGGCGTTGAAGCAGACTTCGGGACGGAGCGAGGCGAGGCGCTGGGCGAGATCGGGGCCGACGTCCAGCTCGTCGACCGCGTGGCCCTTGTGCCGTAAGGCCGCGGCACAGGCGGCGCCCGAGGTCAGCGAGACCTCGCGCTCGGCCGACAGGCCACCCATCAGGACCGCGATCCGCCGGCTCATGGCCGCACCTCGGGGGCATGGCCGACCCGTTTGATCTCCCAGTCGAGTTCGATGCCGCTCAGGGCGCGCACCCGCTCGCGGACGGTCTCGCCGAGCGACTCGAGGTCGGCCGCGGTGGCCGTGCCCTCGTTGACCAGGAAATTGCAGTGTTTGGTGTCGACCCGGGCTCCGCCCCGGCGCAGGCCGCGGCAGCCGGCCTCGTCGATCAGCTGCCAGGCTCGCCGGCCCTCCGGGTTCTTGAAGGTGCTGCCGCCGGTGGCGACGTGCAGCGGCTGCGCCGCCGCGCGTTCCGCCTTGATCGCGTCCATCCGCGCCTTGATGGCGACCGGATCGCCCGGCTCGCCCCGGAAGGTCGCTTCGACCACGATCCAGTCGTCGGGCACGGCCGACCGCCGATAGGCGAGCCCGAGTTCGCACGCCCTGGCCTCGTGCAGGCGCCCGGCCCGGTCGAGCGCGCGGATCGAGACGAGCCGGTCCTTGGTCTCGCCGCCGAAGGCGCCGGCATTCATGCGCACCGCACCGCCGATCGTGCCCGGAATGCCGACGTAGAATTCGAGCCCGGCGATGCCGGCCTTGGCCGCCGCCACCGCCACGCTGCGGTCGAGCGCACCGGCCTCGGCGGTGACGGTCGTCCCATCTTCGGTGCGGATGGCGTTGAGCACGCCGCCCAGACGGACGACCACGCCCGCGACGCCGCCGTCGCGGATCAACAGGTTGGAGGCGACGCCGACCGGCAGCACCGGCACATCCAGCGGCAAAGCGCGCAGGAAGTCGGCGAGATCGTCGATGTCGGCCGGTTTGAAGAGCACTTCGGCCGGCCCGCCGACGCGGAACCAGACCCAAGGTGCGAGCGGCGCCTGCGGCTCCAGCTTGCCGCGCACGGCCGGCAGCCGGTCGAGGAGGGGCTGGCGGCTCATGGCAGTGCCGCCTCGAGTTGGGCGGGCAGCACGTTGGCCCACTGGGTGATCGTGCCGGCCCCGAGGCAGACGACGAGGTCGCCCTCGTCGACCAGGCTCGCGACGGTGCGGGCGAGGTCGTCCGGACCGTCGATGGCCCGGGCGTCGCGGTGGCCGCGGTCGCGCATGCCTTGGACCAGGGCCTCGTGGTCGATCCCGGGGATCGGCGCTTCGCCGGCCGGGTAGACCGGGGCGACCAGGACCGTGTCGGCGCCGTTGCAGGCGGTGCAGAAATCGTCGAACAGGTCGCGCAGGCGGGTGAAGCGGTGCGGCTGCAGCACCGCGATGACCTTGCCGCCGGTCGCCTGGCGGGCGGTGTCGAGCACCGCCATGATCTCGACCGGGTGGTGGCCGTAGTCGTCGACCACGGTGATGCCGCGCACCACGCCCGTGACGGTGAAGCGCCGCTTGACGCCGCCGAAGGTGGAAAGTGCCGTGCGGATGGTGTCGACCGGCAGCTTCAGCCGGTCGGCCACCGCGATCGCGGCCAGCGCGTTCTGCACGTTGTGCCGGCCGGGCATGGCGAGGCGCAGCCCTTCGAGCGTTTTCGGCGCGCCGCCGTTGCGGATCACGACGTCGAAGGTGGTCCCGAAGGGGTCGATCCTGAGGTCGAACGCGCGGACGTCGGCCTGGGGATTGAAGCCGTAGGTGACGACCTTGCGGTCGGTGACGCGGCCCAAGAGGCTCTGCACCTCGGGATGATCGAGGCACAGCGTGCAAAAGCCGTAGAACGGCACGCGCTCCAAAAAGCGCAGGAAGGTGGCCTTCAGCGCGTCGAACGAGCCGTAGAAGTCCAGGTGCTCGGGGTCGATGTTGGTGATC
The DNA here is from genome assembly GCA_048615135.1 of Pseudomonadota bacterium. Taxonomy (GTDB): domain Bacteria; phylum Pseudomonadota; class Alphaproteobacteria; order Geminicoccales; family Geminicoccaceae; genus RECO01. The sequence goes on along the minus strand of JBMCMJ010000040.1, from coordinate 4,884 downwards.
ACGGCGATGGTCGCCGGCAGCCGTACCAGCGTGCCGTCGCTCTCGTCGGCCTCGACCACCATCCAGTCGCCCGCACCGAGCCGGGCGTTGGTGCCGTAGGCGTTGATGATGCCGCCGTTGACCACCGTCGGATCGAGGTCGGCGGCGTCGAACAGGGCCGCGATCATCGAGGTGGTGGTGGTCTTGCCGTGGGTGCCCGCCACCGCGACCGAGTATTTGAGGCGCATCAACTCGCCCAGCATCTCGGCTCTGCGCACGACCGGGACGCGGCGGGCGCGGGCATCGACCAGCTCGGGATTGCTCTCCTTGATCGCCGAGGAGATCACCACGACCTTGGCGTCCTGCACGTTCTCCGCCTTGTGGCCGATCATCACGGGGATGCCGAGTTCGCGCAGGCGCTTGACGTTGGCGCTCTCGGCGACGTCCGAGCCCTGCACCCGGTAGCCCAGATTGTGCAGGATCTCGGCGATGCCGCTCATGCCGATGCCGCCGATGCCGACGAAGTGCAGCGTTCCGACCTCGAGGGGGAGGACGTTCATGCGAGGCTCTCCTCGACGACGTCGGCGAGCCGTTCGGCGGCATCGGGCCGGGCGAGCCGGCGGGCCGCCTCGGCCATGGCCACGAGTTCGTCCGGGGTGCGCAGCAGGTGCGCGAGCGTCAGGGCAAGGGTCTCGCCGGTAAAGACGCTCGGGTCGATGAGACAGGCGGCCCCGGCCTGGGCGAGGCTGCGGGCATTGGCCCGCTGGTGATCGTCGGCCGCGTGCGCATAGGGCACGAGGATCGACGGGCGGCCGACGACAAGGATTTCCGCCACGGCCGAGGCGCCGGCGCGGGTGACCACGAGGTCCGCTGTCGCGAGCCGCTCGGGCATGTCGTCGAAGAAGCTCGCGGTCTCCGCCCTGAGACCGAGTTCGGCATAGCGGGCGCGCACCCGCTCCAGATCCTCGGGCCGGCACTGCTGGACGAGGTCGAGCCGGTCGCGCTCGGCCGGCTCCAGGGCGGCGACCGCCGCCGGGACGACGTCGGCGAAGGCCGTGGCCCCCTGGCTGCCGCCGACCACCAGCACCCGGAGCGGCCCGTCCGGCGCGCGCTGGTAGGGCGCGGGGGCGAAGCCGGCCCGCACCGGATTGCCGACGACCGGGGTAAGGCGGCCGGCGGCGGGGGCGGCGGCGGTCGGCTCGAAGCTCAAGGCGACCGTCCGCGCGAACCGGACCAGGAGGCGGTGCGCACGGCCGAACACGGCGTTCTGCTCGTGGAGGACGAGCGGGATGCGCAAAAGACCCGCGGCGAGCCCGGTCGGCACGGCAGCATAGCCGCCGAAGGCCACGACCGAGCGGGGGCGGGCGAGCGCGAAGCGGGCGAGGCTCGCGGCGAACCCGAGCGCCAGGAGCAAGAGGCCCTGCAGGCGGCGGAGCGGCGAGCCGGAGGGGCTGCCGGCGCGGACCAGCCAGCGGGGGGCGCCGGCATCGAGATAGCGGGCCCCCCGCCGATCGACGGCGTAGGCGACGCGGTGGCCGCGGCGGGCGAGCGCGTCACCCAGCGCGATGGCCGGGAACATGTGCCCGCCGGTGCCGCCCGAGGCGATGACGATCGCGCCCTTCATCGCAGCACCACGATGGTGGGGGTGCGGCGGAGCAGGGCCAGCATCAGCCCGGTGCCGAGGGCGAGCGCGAGCAGCGACGAGCCGCCGTAGGAGACGAACGGCAGGGTCATGCCCTTGGCCGGCAGGACGGCGACGTTGACGCCGAGGTTGATGGTCGCCTGCAGGCCGAGCTGGGTGGCGAGGCCGATGGCCGCGAGCTGGGCGAAGCGGTCGGGCTGGCGATCGGCCAGGAGCAGGGTGCGCAGCACGATCAGCGCGAACAAGAGGACGATGACGAGGCCGATCAGCAGGCCGAATTCCTCGACGCCGGCGGAGAACACGAAGTCGGAATGGCTGTCCGGCAGACGGTTCTTGACCACCCCCTCGCCCGGTCCCTGGCCGAACCAGCCGCCCGCGGCGAGGGCCTGCAGCGAGCGGTCGACCTGGAAGCCCGAATCCGCGGCGAGGAACGCGTCGATCCGCGCGCGGACGTGACCGAAGTTTTGATAGGCGAGGACGAGCACGCCGATGCTCGTGCCGGCCATGAAGGCGACCCATGGCCAAGCGAGCCCGGCGACGAAAACCATCGCCGCGAAGACGACCAGCACCAGCAGCGCCGTGCCGACGTCGGGCTGGAGCAGCAAAAGGCCGGTGACGACCGCCACCGGCAGGGCCGCGCGGGGCAATGCGGCCACGCCGTCGCGCGAGGCGAGCAGATGCGCCGTGACGATGATCAGCGCGGGCTTGGCGAACTCGCTCGGCTGGATGCCGAGCCCGCCGATCGAGAGCCAGCGGGTGGCCCCGTTCACCTCGTTGCCGATCAGGGGCACGAGGGCCAACAGGACGAGGCTCACGGCGAACAGGCCGATGCCGATCCGCCGCACCCCGAGCGGTGCGAGCAGCGACGCGGCCAGCAGCACGCCCACGCCGAGCACCAGGAACACGCTCTGCCGGAGGGCGAAATGCCAGGGGCCCAGCCCCTTGAGTTCGGCCACCGGCGGGCTCGCGGTGAAGACGAACACGAGCCCGGTCGCCGCCAAGAGGCCCAAAACGGCGAGCAGCGGGCGGTCGACGGTCCACCACCAGTGGGCCACCACGCTCGTATCGGTTCGGCCGAAGGCGCTCATCCCGTCACCTCAGCTTCAGCGTGGAGAGACCGATCAGCGCCAGAATCATGGCGATGATCCAGAACCGGATGACGATGGTCGGCTCGTGCCAGCCCTTCTTCTCGAAGTGATGATGCAGGGGCGCCATGGCGAACACCCGCCGCCCGGTGAGCTTGAAGGAGACCACCTGGACGATCACCGAGACGGTCTCGAGCACGAACAGACCGCCGATGATGGCGAGTACCAGTTCGTGCTTGGTGACGACGGCCGTGGCACCGAGGGCACCACCGGTGGCGAGCGAGCCCGTGTCGCCCATGAAGACCATGGCGGGTGGCGCGTTGAACCAGAGAAAGCCGAGGGCTGCACCCACCACGGCACCGCAGACCACGGCCAATTCGCCCGTTCCGGGAACGAACGGAATGCCGAGGTAGTTGGCGAAGATGGCGTTGCCGATCAGGTACGAGATCAGCGCGAAGCACATCGCGGCGATCATCACCGGCACGATCGCGAGGCCGTCGAGGCCGTCGGTCAGGTTCACCGCGTTCGACGCGCCGACCATGACCAAGGCACCGAACAGGGGTGCCCCGAGCACGCCGAGCGGGATGAGCACGTCCTTCAAGAACGGCACGGCAAGGCCGGTCGAAAGCGGCGGCTCGGTCAGGAGCATCACGCAGATCGCGGCGACGAGCCCGATCCCCACTTGGCCGAGCAGCTTGAGCCGGCCGGCGAGCCCCTTGCTGCTCCGTTTGGTGACCTTCAGGTAGTCGTCGAGGAAACCGATGCCGCCATAGCCGAGCGTCACCAGCAGCACGACCCAAACGAAGCCGTTGGTGAGGTCGGCCCAGAGCAGGGTGGCGATCCCCAAGGACAGCAGGATCAGCACGCCGCCCATGGTCGGGGTGCCCTGCTTGGTGAGCAGATGCCCGGCCGGGCCGTCCTCGCGGATCGGCTGGCCCTTGCCCTGCTTGGAGCGCAGCCAGCGGATGATCGACGGGCCGAAGACGAAGCTGACGAACAAAGCCGTCATGATCGCCCCGCCGGTGCGGAAGGTGAGGTAGCGAAAGACGTTGAACAGCCCGAACTCGTCGGCGAGCGGCACGAGGAGGTGGTAGAGCATCAGCCGGCCTCCCCCGCGCGCAGCGCCCGAACGAGGGCCCCCATGCCGCTCGCCAGCGAACCCTTGACCAGGAGCGTGTCGCCGTCGCGCAGGCTCGTGCGCACCGTCTCGACCAGATCGAGGGCACCTGTGCCGTGGCCGCCGCGCAGGCCCTGGGGCAGCGCCGCGTCGAGGGCCTGCATCTCGTCACCGGCGGTGAAGACGAGCGCCACGCCGGCCGCGACCAGCGGCTCGGCCAGGGCGCGGTGCATCTCGGCGCTCGCGGCACCCAGTTCCTTCATCGCCCCGAGGGCGGCGAGCTTGCGGCCGGGCGCCATCGCCAGGACCTCGATCGCCGCCCGCATCGAGGCGGGGTTGGCGTTGTAGGCGTCGTCGATCAGCGTCACCGTGCCGCCGCCCGCCACGGGCACGAGATGGCGCTGGCCGCGGCCCGGCTCGGCGTCGAGGTCAGCCAGGCTGTCGGCGAAGGCCTCGACATCGGCGCCCAGGGCTTCGGCCATCGCCAAGAGGGCAAGCGCGTTCTTCGCCCAATGGCGCCCGGCGAGAGCGATGCGGAAGCGGAAGGTGCCGGCGGGCCCGCTGGCCTCCAGGTCGCTGCCACCCGGATCGGTGGTGATGCGCGTCGCCTGCCAGTCGGCCGGACCGTCGAGGGCGAAGGTGACGATCTGGTCGATGCCGGCCTCCTCGGCCGCGTCGCGCAGGAGCGGGGTGTGCGGGCTGTCGCCGACGATCACGGCCGTGCCACCCTGCTCGACGCCCTCGAAGATCTCGGCCTTCGCCCGCGCGATGCCGGCCTCGCTCTCGAAGAACTCGATGTGCGCCGGGGCGATCGCCGTGATCAGCGCCACGTGCGGGCGGACTTGGCGGGTGAGCCGGGCGATCTCGCCCGCGCGGTTCATACCCATTTCGAACACGCCGAAATCCGCGGTCGGCGGCAGTTGTGCGAGGCTCAGCGGGACACCCCAGTGGTTGTTGTGGCTCTTGGCGCTGGCGTGGACGAAGCCCTGCGCCGCGAGGCCGTGGGCCAGCGCCGCCTTGGTGCCGGTCTTGCCGACGCTGCCGGTGATGCCGGCGATCCG
>JBMCMJ010000039.1:0-14716 GCA_048615135.1 Pseudomonadota bacterium | reverse complement strand
ACGGCAGCCGGACGGTCATCGCCGATCGCCATCGGGGCAAGCGGCTCAATTCGCCCAACGACGTGGTGGTCAAGTCCGACGGCAGCATCTGGTTCACCGATCCCACCTACGGGATCATGAGCAACTACGAGGGCTACGCCGCCGAGCGCGAGCAGCACGGCAATTTCGTCTACCGGGTCGACCCCGCGAGCGGTGACCTGCGGGTCGTCGCCGACGACTTCGTGCAGCCGAACGGCCTCGCCTTCTCGCCCGACGAACGCCGCCTCGACGTCGCCGACAGTGGCGCCAGCCACGCCCCGGAGGCACCGCGCCATCTGCGCGTGTTCGACGTCACCGACGACGGCCGGCTCGTTGGCGGGCAGGTGTTCTGCGAGATTGGGCCGGGGGTGCCGGACGGCATCCGCGTCGACGTTGCCGGCAACGTGTGGACCACCTTCTGGAACGGCGTCGTCGTCTGGGCCCCGGACGGCACCTTGCTCGGGCGCATCCACATGCCGGAGAAGGTCGCGAACCTCACCTTCGGCGGGCCGCGACGCAACCGCCTCTTCATCACCGCGCACACCGGCGTCTACATGGTCTATGTCGGAACCTCGGGCGTGCAGACGCCCTGATGCCCACCACCGTCGGAGACCCACATGGCCACCGTGCTGCGCCCCAACATCGACCATTGGCAGGAGCGGGTTGACCTCGCCTGCGCCTTTCGCTGGACCGCCCGTCTGAACATGCACGAAGGCGTGTCCAACCACTATTCGGTGGCGGTGGACGACCGGCACTTCCTGATCAACCCGAAGAACCGCCACTTCTCGCGCGTGCGGGCGAGTGAACTCGTGCTGTGCGACGCGCTCGACGAGCGCACCATGGAGCGGCCGGACGCGCCGGAACGCACCGCCTGGGCGCTGCACGGAGCCCTCCACCGCAACCGGCCGGACGCTCGGTGCGTGCTCCACGTCCACTCGAAATACGCGACCGTGCTCGCCTGTCTCGAGGACAGCCGGTTGCCGCCGATCGACCAGAACGCCATGCGCTTCTTCGATCGGATCGCGATCGACGCGGGCTACGACGGCATGGGGCTCGACGACGAGGCGGAGCGGGTGAGCCATGCCTTCGGCGACAAGCCGATCCTGGTGATGGGCAATCACGGGATCATGGTCACGGCCCCCTCGGTCGCGCTCGCCTTCGACGAGCTCTACTACCTCGAGCGGTCCTGCGAGACCTACGTCACGGCGCTGATGAGCGGCCGCCCGCTGCGAATCGCCTCGGACGAGGTGGCCCGCAAGACGATGGAACAGTGGCTGGAGCAGCCGGACCAGGCCGACGCGCATCTGGCCGAGCTCAAGGCGATCCTCGACAAGGAGGACGACGACTACGCCGCCTGACGGGTGTGATCGTCCGACTGCGCGAGGTCCTTCGTAAACGGCCGGTCGGTACCCGTCAGGCAGCCTGGGCAACGTCAGCTCGAGCAGCCTTCCAGTTCCACGGGAGAAGTTCGTCCAGGCGATTGACCGGATGGTCGCTGATGCGGGCGAGGACGTCGGCGAGCCAAGCTTCCGGGTTCACGCCCGAGAGCTTGGCGGTCTCGATGAGCGTCATGGCGTCGGCCAGGGCCTCGCCCCCGACGTCGGAGCCGGCGAACAGCCAGTTGCGGCGCCCGAGGGCCACCGGACGGGTGGCGCGCTCGGCTGCATTGTTGTCGATGGCGACGCGGCCGTCGTCGAGGAAGAGGGTGAATGAGGGCCACCGTCGGAGCGCGTAGCGCATCGCCTTGGCAAGCTCGCCCTTGCCGGGGATGCGAGGGAGCTGGTCGTCGCACCAGGCGCGGAAGACCTCGACCCGCGGCCGACTGTGCTCGTCGCGCACGGCCACGCGCTGCTCGGCGGAGCGGCCATGGATTTGCCGTTCGATATCGTAGAGGGCGCCGATGCGCGTGAGCGCCTCCTCGGCGATCGGCGAACCCGTCGCCTTCCAGACGTCGTGGAAGTCGCGCCTCAGGTGGGCCCAACACGCCGCCTCGCGGATCCGGGGCTCGTCGGCGGCCGCGACCGCCGCGCCGCCGCGCCGCGTCGCGTTGCCGGTCGGCCTCCAGAGGGTTGGGCGCGACCAGGACCAGGGCACCCGACCCGCCCGGACCGTCCAGGGCGGCGATGCGTTGGAGTTGGGTGCGGACGAGCGCCTCGACGCCGAGGCGATCCGCAGCCAGGTGCGGGTGGAGGATCGCGATGGTCGCCTCGGGATCGAGCGCGTCGGTCACGACGCCGAGGGCTCGAGACGGCCGCCCGCCCGCAACATGGCGTCGATCTCGATCGCCGGCACCGGTCGGCTGAACAGATAGCCCTGCGCCTCGTGCACGCCGATGGTGCCGAGAAACTGCGCCTGGTCGAGCCGCTCGACGCCCTCGGCCACCACGTCGAGGCGGAGGCTCTTGGCCATGCTGGTGATCGCCATCACCAAAAGGTCGTCGCGCTCGTCGCCGCCCAGCCGTGCGGCGAAGGACTTGTCGATCTTGATCTCGTCGATCGGGAAGTCGCGCAGATAGGCGAGCGACGAATAGCCCGTGCCGAAGTCGTCGATCGAGACGCCGACCCCCAGCAGCTTGAGTTCCTCGATCGCCCGGGTCGCGCGCACCGAATCCTGCATCACCATGGTCTCGGTAATCTCGAGCATCAGCGCGGGCGGCGGGACGCCGGTCGTCTCGAACACGCGGCGAACGAAGGCCACCAGTTCCGGCTGCAGGAAGTGACGGGCGGAGACGTTGACCGCCACGGTCAGCGGGTGGGGATGCAGCCGCTGCCAGCGCTGCCATTGGGCGAGCGCCGTTTCGGTGACCCACTCGGTGATCGGCTCCAGCAGGCCCGCGTTCTCGGCGATCGGCACGAAGCGGTCCGGCGGCACGGGCGTGCCGTCGGGGCGGCGCCAGCGGAGCAGCGCCTCGAAGCCGGTGATCCGCCCGTCGCAGAGGGTGACGCGCGGTTGGAAATGGAGCTCGAAGCGCTTCTGGGCGACCGAGTCGCGGAGTTCCTGGCGGAGTTGCAGCTCGTCACGCGCCGCCCGATCCAGTTCCGGCGAGAACAGGCGGAAAGCGCCGCCCCGGTGCTTGACCTGGTACATGGCGAGGTCCGCCCGGCCGAGGAGCGCGTCGGCGTCGCCCGGCTGGTCGCCGAGGCAACTGATGCCGATGCTCAATTCGACCGGGACGACGTGCCCGCCGGCCGCAACCGGCTCGCGAAAGGCGCGTAGGATCTTGTCGGCGAGAACGGCCGCATGATGTCGTTCCCTGAGGCCGCCCATGACGACCAGGAACTCGTCGCCGCCGAGCCGGGCGACCAGGTCGTCCCGCCGGCAACAGGCGACGAGCCGTTCACCCACGGCGCGGAGCAGGGCATCCCCGGTCGGATGGCCGAACCGATCGTTGACCTCCTTGAAGTGATCGAGATCGATCAGGAGGACAGCAAGATCCTGGTCCTCGCGGCGGGCGCGGGCGATGGCATGGCGCAGGTGTTGGGTCACGAACTGCCGGTTGGGCAGTTCCGTCACGCCGTCGCGGATCGCAAGCGCCTCGAGTTCGCGGTGGAGACGCATCAACTCGGTGACGTCGGTCATCACGACGAGTTCCTCGGCGTCACCGGGGACGGCGGCCGGTAAGCGGTAGCGCGTGAGTTGGGCCACCCGCTCGCCACCCTGGGCACGGGGCAGCGCGACCAGCCGCGGCTCGCTCTCGGCCGTCGTCCCGCCCTCGACGGGCGTGCCGAGCCGATGCTCGCCCAGGGCACTCGCCGCGGGGTCCGGCAGCACGTCCGCCGCGTAGCTGCCCAGCATCAGCGCGGCCGGCCGGCCAATCAGCCTTGCGGCTGCCCGATTGGCAAAGGCGATGCGGCCGTCGTGATCGAGGGTCAACACCGCGTCGTCGACCGCATCGAGAATGGTCTCGGCGCGGCGCCGCTCGGTCCGCCATTGCCGTGCCCGCCAGCGAAGCGCATGGACGTGGCGCTGGGCGAGCAGCAGAAGTCCGGCCAGCACGGGCGCCGAGGGCGACAGCCACCAGCCCTGCATCACGAGCAGCAACGCTCCGACGCCGAACGGCAGGGTGACGAGCAGAAGCAGCCAGCGTGTCGGCACGCCGAGCAGCCAGGCGAGTGCCAGGCCCGCAGTCAGCAACCCGCTGGTCCATGCGGCGGCAACCGGGCCGAGGCGTTCGTAGACGACCCCGGCGCGCAGAGCGGCGAACAATCGCGCCTGGATATCTGCGTCGGCAAGCGGCTGGAAGCGACCGTCGGCGTGCACCAGCCATCGGATGGCCGCCTCTTCGGCCGTGACACCGACCACCACCGTCCGGCCGCGCCAAGTGGCAGGATCGGCACGCCCGGACAACACATCCCCCGCCGCCATCACCACCGGCGCGATGCGACCGATCGGCACCAGGGGCGCCGCGGAGGGGAGGACCACCGGCGACGCGCCCCCCGTCCGGTCGAGTTCGGCCAGCACCAGGGCAAAAGCAGGGACGGGACGCTCTTCGGGGCCGGCGCTCCGCTTCACGACGCGCACGACTCCGTCGGGCTCGCCGCGCAGGGCGACGTGGCCGGTGGCCCGCGCCGCGTCGCGCAGGGCCAGCAGCGGCGGGATCTCGACGATGCCCCAGGGTGCACGCGCGAGCACGACCGGCAGGACCACGTTGCCGTGCGCCGCGATCGCCTCGACCAGAGCCCTGTCGCCCGAGGGATCACGCCCCGGATCGGTGAGAGCCACGTCGTAGCCGATGACCCGAGCTTCGGCCAAGGCCTCGATCAAGGCTGCCTGGCGGGCGCGGGGCCAGGGCCAACGACCCAGCTCGGCCAAGCTCGCGTCATCGATCGCCACCAGCAGCGGCCGCTCGATCGCCGGCAGCGGGACGACGGCCAACGCATGGTCCAACAAGCGCCGGTCGAGCGCGGACAACGCACCCGTCCCCGCCACGAACGCCGCGAGCGCTGTCGTCGCGAGCGCGCAAAGAATTGCGACGAAGCGACGCCGTGGTCCACCTCGCACGATCGCCGTCGGCTCTTCCTGCGTCACCATTGCGGCGACCGAGACATGCCGGCCGACCGACCGCGACTACCCGGATGACCACCGTGGCCGGCGTCCAGCCGTTCGGCACGGCCCATCTCGGCTTCTCCACCGAAAACATTCGCAGGCCTTATAGACCACACTCGACAAGAAAGACCAAGCGAGAAGTAAAGTAAATATATAATAACCCTCGATAAATACACTTTGCGTGCTAACAGAAAAAGGCAACCGAACACACTCCCCCGGGCACCGCGGACGTGACGAAAGGCAGGAGCCCCGGCGGTGAGCCAGGCGCCTTCGGCCGCGTCGCTGAACCTGGATCGGACAAGACAGTGGTCCCGGCGGAGATCAAGCCAGATTGTCGAAGTCGAACTCGAGGTCCTCGGCGATCGGCTGCACAGCCGCACGGGTTCGACCCTGCAATTCGGCGAGCCGTGCGAGTGTCGGCAGATGCCCCATCGAGAAGAATTGCGCATAGGCCAGTGTCAACGCACCGGTATCGCGCAACCGCACCAATGCCTCGGGCTCCAGTCGCGCCAGTTGCCCCTCGGCCACCCGCTGCAGCCCCTGCACGTCGCGCTCACCCACCTTCAGGGGCCATGGCTCCAACACGCCCGCCTCGAGCAGCGCAGCCGTCGCCCGCGCCGTCACCGGGCGATTGGCCTCCACCGCCTCCAGGTGCTTGAGAAGACCAGCGATGGCCTGTGTCGGCTGCCCATCGCTCGTGAAGAAAGGCTCGTCGTCCGCCGTCGCCATCGTCAGGCAGAGGCTCGTCTCGTCGACGCACAGGACGAAACCGCGCGACGGCTCGGGATGCGCCAGGAGGCGGAACGGATAACTGCGGAGCGCCGCCGGCACATAGGACGCGAGGAAGCGACCATCCGGGGCCACATAGAGGTTCTGGCCCGGCTGCAGCCCCAGCAAGGCGGCGGGGACCATGTCCTCGCCGGCGCGGACGAACGCGATCGGCAGGGTCAACACCACACGCGGCAACTCCGCGGCGACGATGGGGACGGCCACCTCCCCCCGGGCGAATCCGTAGTCCTCGAAACGCCGCCAACGGCGCTGGCCATGTCGCTCGCGACTGACCGCAACGTACTCGGGCAAGACTCCATCTCCGCGGCTCCGCACCGCTGCGAATCCTAGCGGTTCGCGGCCGAAGGCGAAAGAACTCGGGGCCTTGCAACGCCTGCGGTCGGCGTCGTCCCCGATCCGGCAGGGATCGAGGCGGCGTCAGCCCACGGCCGACGGCCCGCGAGGCCATCAACGCTCGGGATCGTAATGCTCGTGCAGCTCGAGGAACAGGTCGCGAAGGCCCTGGCCGAGCAGCGGGTCGACCGCCTCCAGCTCGGCCAGCGCCCGCCCGGTGGGCTCCGGCACGAACTCGCGGATGACGAGCCCGTCGGGCGTTCCCACTTCCATGATCAACCGAACCGGCTGGCCGAGCGCCAGGGCCGCCTGCAGGAGCGACGCGAAGACATGCGGGTGCGACACGAAGTAGGAGGGATAGACGAGGCTGCCGAGCCTCGCCGCACCAGCCACATCGGGACCCGACCGCACGGCATTGGGCGAGACGTCGAGTTCCTCGGCGAGGTCGAGCAGGGCCGCCTCTTCCAGCTCCAGCCGCCAGCGCGGCCGGGCGTCCGCGCCCAGCGGCGCCGGCTCAGTCCTCTTTGAAGCCATGGAAGATGGCGTCCTCGAGCGGCTGGAGGAGGTAGTCGACCAGGGTGCGCTCGCCGGCCTTGATCACGATCTCGGCCGGCATGCCGGGCAAGAGGTCAGCGTCGCCCAACAGTGCCCGCTGGTCGTCCGGCACCCGCACCCGCGCCTCGTAGAAGACCATCCCCTGGCGATCCTCCGTCACGTCGGCGGCAACGTGGATCACCTCACCGAGGATGATCGGCATGTTGCGCATCGACAGCGCCGAAAAGCGCACCTCGGACTCGGCCCCCACGGAAACGAGGTCGATATCGGCAGGATCGATTCGCACCTCGACGATCAGTTCATCGTCGATCGGCACGAGTTGCATCAGTGTGGCACCGGGCTGGACGACGCCGCCGATCGTGTGCGCCGCGGAATTGACGATGATGCCGTCCTGCGGCGCGGTCACGGCCCGGCGGAACAGCACGTCGTCGGCAGCGGTCAATCGCTGGCGGAGATCGAACAGTTCTGCTTGGTTCCGCTCGAGTTCGGTCGTCACCTCGCGCTGGAAATCGCGCTCGATCTGCAGGAGTTGCAGTTCGGTCTCGCCGATCGCCACCTTCAGGCGCGAGATGTCGGCGGTGAACTGGCCGAGATCGCCCTCGCGCTCCGCCCGTTCGCGCTCCAGCGCGAGGATGCGCGTGCGCGACGTGTGGCCGCGCTCGAGCAGCCAGCGCAGATTGTCGATCTCGTCGGTGAGAATGTCGACCTGGTCCTGGTTGCCGCGGATCTGCGCCTCCAGGCCGCGGATCTGCTCGGCATATTGGTCGATCCGCTGCTGCAGAATGCCGGTCTCGCCTTCGAGCGAGGCGCGCCGCGCCTCGAACAGTTGGTCCTGATTGGCCATCAGGTCGCGGGCGAAGGGGTCGTTGTCGTCGAGCAGCGCCGGGGGATAAGTGACGGTCTCGTCGCCGCGCCGCTCGGCCAGCAGGCGGGACTGCAGCGCCAACGCCGCAAGGTACTGCACCTGCAGCACGTTGCGCGTGCTCTGCGGATTGGTCGGATCGAGGCGCAGGAGGACGTCACCGGCGTTCACGCGATCGCCGTCGCGCACCAGGATTTCGGTGACGATCCCGCCTTCCAGGTGCTGGATGTCCTTGCGGTTGCTGTCGACCACGATCATCCCCGGCGCCACCGCCCCGCGGGCCAGGGGCGCGAGTGCCGACCACAGGGCAAGGCTGCCGAAGGCGAGCAGCAGGACGACGAGACCGAAGACGATGGCCGGGCGGTAGTCGAACGGCGCCTCGTGCGTGGGTCCGGCGGGACCGGCCGGGGCGGGAAGGAGCTGCGTGGACATGGACGTCGATCCTTCGGCGGCGGTCAGGACACGAGCTTCGGCTGGGCCGGGCGGGTCAGGCGCTGCAGAATCTCCTGGCGCGGTCCGAACATCTCGACGACGCCCTCGCGCAGCATCAGAATCTTGTCGACGTGCTGCATGACGTTGGGACGGTGCGAACTGATGACCAGCGTGCACCCCGCCTGACGCAGATTGTCGATGGCCTTCGACAGCGCCTGCTCGCCCTCGGCATCGAGGTTGGCGTTGGGCTCGTCGAGCACGACGAACTTCGGGTCGCCATAGAGGGCACGGGCGAGACCGATCCGCTGCCGCTGTCCGCCCGAGAGTGCCACGCCGTGCGGGCCGATCGGCGTGTCGTAGCCCTCCGGCAGGCGCAGGATCATCTCGTGCACGCCGGCCATCCGCGCCGCCTTGGCCACGGCCTCCGCGTCGATCTCATCCGCGAAGCGGGCGATGTTGGCGGCGACCGTGCCGTCCAGGACCTCGACCTCCTGCGGCAGATAGCCGATGTGCGGACCGAGGCGGACGCTGTCCCAGCGAAAGATATCGGCGCCGTCGAGGCGGACTGCCCCGCCCTGTACGGGCCACACACCGATCAGGGCGCGGGCAAGGGTCGACTTGCCGGAAGCGCTCGGCCCGATCAGACCCATCGCCTCGCCCGGCCGCAGTTCGAAGCTCACGCCCTTGAGGACCACACGGTCGGAGCCGGGCGGCGCCACGACCGCCCGCTCCACGACAAGGTGGCCCTTGGGCGCCGGAAGCTCCATCCGCTCCGGCGGGGCCGGTGTTTCCGCGAGCAACTGGTCGAGCCGGCCCCACGCCGCGCGGGCGCCGACGAACTGACGCCAGGAGCCGATCGCCTGCTCGATCGGTGCGAGGCCGCGACCCATGATGATCGAGGCGGCGATCATCACGCCGGGGGTGATGATCTGCTGAATGGCAAGCCAAGCCCCCGTGCCCAGAATCGCCGACTGGACGCCGAGACGGACGAACTTGGTGAGACCGCTGATGGTCCCGGCCCGATCGCTCGCGATCGCCTGACGTTCGAGCGCCTGCTGGTTGAGTACCGCCCAGCGGCTACGGATGCCGGGCAGCATCCCCATCGCCTGCAGGGTCTCGCCGTTGCGGAAACTCGCCTCGGCGAAGGTGCTCGCCTGGCTGGCGTGTCGGCTCGCCTCGGTCAACGGCCCGCGGGTCCGCCATTCGGTGAGCAGCGCGAAGGTGAACAGCACCAACGCCCCTCCGAGCGCGACGAGACCCAGGACGGGATGGAAGAGGAAGACGATGCCGATGTAGATCGGTGCCCACGGCGCATCGAAAAACGCGAAGGGCCCCTGGCCGGAGATGAACTGCCGCACGGCGTCGACGTCACGCAGTGCCTGGGTCTGGTTGTTCATCCGGCGTAGCGCGTTGCGCGCGAACAGCGCCTCGAAGACCCGCGTCGCCAGGGCTCGATCCATGCGCGTACTGACCCGCACGAGCACGCGCGAGCGCACGATCTCCAACAAGCCCATGACCAAAAGCATGCCGCCGACAATGAGGCTCAAGAGCAACAGTGTCGATTCGCTGCGGCTGGCCAGCACGCGATCGTAGATCTGCAGCATGTAGAGCGGCGAAACCAGCATCAAGAGATTGATGAAGAAACTGAAGACGCCAACCGCCATCAGGCCGGACGCGGAGAGACCGAGGGCGGCGCGCAACGGCGACCGGGCCGAAGCCTTCGAGCGTTGGGGCAAAGCTCCCATCATCAGCAAATCATCCGGCTGGTCGACGCGCCGATCGCGCCGTCTAATCGATAGCAGCGACCATGCTGCAGAACGACCATGGATCGAGGAGCAACGTCACACCCGAGCCCGCCTCGGAAATGGTTGGCGCCGGAGCCAACGCAAGACAAAGGCAGGCTGCACAATGTGGCGGTTGCTTGGGGCAAACGCACCTTCGTGGTCAAGAGCCCGTTGCCAGCCCGGTCATCAGATCGCGCGCGCACGCCGCCTCGTCACGCCCGGCAGGATCGCCGTAGCCGCCTCCGCCCGGCGTCAGCACGACGAGTCGTTCGTCACCGTCCAGCTTCTGGAACCCCTTGCCCTTCAAGATCCGCCCCTTCGACGTCGTGAGGCCGCCCGCAACACCGTTCTCGCCACCGGCGGCCCCGCGCGGCGGGTAGAGGATGCGGTCGAAGGCGGCGAGCAGTTCGAACGGCAGGCCCTCGGTGTTCTCGATCTCGATGATCTGGCCGTGGCCGCCGCGATACGTGCCGTTCCCGCCGGAATCGGGCCGCAGTTCCTTCTTCCAGAAGAGGAGCGGCGTCATCGCCTCGACGATCTCGACCGGCGTGCCCTTGACCCCGGACGGAAACGCGGTCGCGTTCAGGCCGTCGCGGTCGGGCCGCGCGCCGGTGCCGCCATTGCTCGTCACGGTGATGGCGAAGCCGTAGCGGTTGTCGTTGGCGCCGCGCCGGGGTCCGCGGAAGGTCATGTTCCAGAGGCAACTGGTGCCCTCGGCCGGGCACCGCTCCGGGATGGCCTGGCGCAGGCAGCCGAACACGACGTCCGGCAGCATCTGGCCGATGATGTGCCGCGACGAAACTGGCGCCGGATAGAGTGCGTTGAGGATGCTGCCGGCCGGCGCCGTCACCGCGAAGCAGCCGAGCGAGCCCGCGTTGTTCGGCACCCGCGGGCTGAGCGCGCACATCAGGCCGAAACAGGTATAGGCGGTGGTGTAGGCGAGCGGCACGTTGATGCCGCGGGCGGCCTGCGGCGAGGTCCCGTCGAAGTCGACCCGCACGCCGTCGGCGTCGACGATCAGGCTGGCCACGAGGTCGATCGGCGCATCGTAGCCGTCGATCGTCATGGCATAACGGTAGGTGCCGGGCGGCACCCGGGCGAGTTGCTCTTTCACCGCCGCCTGCGACGTGGCGATGATGTGCCCGCCGATTTCCTCGAGATCGGTGAGCCCGAATTCGCGCATCGTCGCCTGCAGCCGAGTGACGCCGACGTCGTTGCAGGCGACGAGCGAGTAGATGTCACCCTCCATCTCGACCGGCAGCCGCGAATTGGCCTTGCAGATCTCGATCAGCGTGCGGTTCACTTCGCCCCGGTCGACCACTTTGAGGAACGGCAGGGCGATCCCCTCCATGTGCACGTCGGTCGCATCCGGGCCGAAGCCGATGCCGCCGATGTCGGTCAGGTGCGAGGTACAGGAGAAGAAGCCGACCAGCTTGCCGTCGAGAAAGGCGGGCGTCGTGACGACGAAGTCGTTGAGATGCCCCGTCCCCTTCCACGGATCGTTGGTGATGTAGGCATCGCCCTCGCGCATGGTCTCGGGTGGAAATGCCGTGAGGAAGTGTTTGACGCTCTCGGCCATCGAATTGACGTGGCCGGGCGTGCCCGTGACCGCCTGGGCGAGCATCCGGCCCCGCACGTCGAACACGCCGGCCGAAAGGTCGCCGCACTCGCGCACGATGGTGGCGAACGCGGTGCGCAGCAGCACCTGCGCCTGTTCCTCGACGACCGACACCAGCCGGTCCCAGATGATCTGCCGCTCGACCACGCCGAGTTCGCTCACCGCTTCTCTCCCTCGCCGGCCTGCCGTTCCAGGACCAGATGCCGCGCACCGTCCAGCCGTGCCGTCCAGCCGCGGGCGACCACCGTCGTGGTGGTCGCCTCCTCGATCAGACACGGACCCTCGACCGCGGCACCGGGCGCGAACGCCTCACGTCGGTAGACGGGCACGTCGACGGTTCCTTCCACCCAACTCGCGCGGCGCTCGCCGACCGGGGTCGGCGGCACGGCCGAAGCCACGGGCCCGGTGCCGGACGGCTCGGCGACGGCGGTGGCCTTGGTCACCGACCAGGTCAAGATCTCGATGGCACCGTCCGGGATCATCCGCTGGAACAGCTTGGCGTAGGCGTCTTCGAAGCGCTGCCGCAGCACCGCCGCCTCGCCCGCGTCGAACGCCCCCTCGGGCAACGGCACGGCGATCTCGTGGCCCTGGCCGACATAGCGCATATAGGCGAGCCGCGTCGTGGTGAGTGGAGCATCGCCGGCGCCGGCGCGCACCACCGCCTCCGCCTCCTCGCCCATCTGCGCCAACAGACGGTTGGCCGTCGCCGCGTCGAACGGATCGAGCCGCATATAGGCCGAACGCAGCACCTCGTAGGCGATCGGCGCCAGAAGGAAGCCCACCGCCGAGCCGACGCCCGCATCCGCCGGGACGACGATCCGGCGGATGCCCAGCTTCTCCGCCACCCGGACGGCATGGACCGGTGCCGCACCGCCGAAGGCGATCATGGTGTAGCGCGCCACGTCGGCGCCGCTCTCGACCGCGTGCACGCGGCTGGCATTCGCCATGTTCTCGTCGACGATCGCCGCCACCGCGTGCGCCGAGCCGAGCGCGTCGAGCCCGAGCCGCTCGCCGATGCCGCGCGCCAGCGCCGTTTCGGTCGCGGCGACGTCGAGCTTCATCCGCCCGCCGGCAAAGGCCTCCGGATCGAACCGGCCGAGCACCAAGTCGGCGTCGGTGACGGTGGGTTCGGTGCCGCCGCGGCCGTAGGCGACGGGCCCCGGCACCGCACCCGCGCTGTCGGGACCGACCGTCACGCGCTGCAGGGCGTCGACGCGGGCGATCGAGCCGCCGCCGGCACCGATCTCGACCATCTCGATCACCGGGATGCGCACCGGAAAGCCCGAGCCCTTCATGAAGCGCGCCGAGCGATCCACCTCGAAGGTCCGCGCCGCCTGCGGCTGGAACTCATCGATCAGGCAGATCTTGGCCGTGGTGCCGCCCATGTCGAAGCCGAGCACCTGCGGAGCCTCCAACTCGCGCGCGAGATGCGCCGCCAAAATCGCCCCGCCGGCGGGCCCGCTCTCGACCAGCCGGATCGGAAAACGCCGCGCCGTCTCGATGGTGGTGAGCCCACCGCCGGAGGTCATCAGGTAGACCGGGCAGGCGAAGCCCTCGGCGGCGAGCGCCCCCTCCAGGCGACCGAGATAGCCCGCCATCAGGGGCTGCACATAGGCGTTGGCGACCGTCGTCGAGACCCGCTCGTATTCGCGGATCTCGGGACAGACGTCCGAGGACAGGCTGACCGGCACGCCGGGCAGACATTCGGCAAGCAGGTCGCGGGTGCGGGCCTCGTGCGTCGGTGCGGCGTAGGCGTGCATGAACGAGACGGCGACGCTCTCGACGCCCTCCGCTCGGATGGCCTCGGCGACGGCGCGCACCACAGCCTCGTCCAGCGGCAGGCGGACGTTGCCGCGCGCATCGACCCGCTCGGGCACGGTGAACCGCAACGGGCGCGGGACCAGCGGCGCCGGCTTCACCAAAAACACGTCGTACTGGTCGAAGCGCCCCTCGTCCGCGATCTCCAGCGTGTCGCGGAAGCCCTCGGTGGCGATCAGCGCCGTCCGGGCACCCTTACGCTCGATGATCGCGTTGGTCGCGAGCGTCGTGCCGTGGACGATCAGGCCGACGTCACCGGCCTGCCGGCCGGTTGCCGCGAGCAGTTCGGCGAGACCCTGCAGCACCGCCCGCTCCGGGGCGTCGGGCGTGGTGAGCACCTTGGCGGAGGTGCGGGACGCACCGTCGTCGAGCACGAGGTCGGTGAAGGTGCCGCCGATGTCGATGCCGATACGGATCATGAAGACGAGGTCCTGGCTCTACGATGACGCCGGGGTGTAGCACGGACCGGAACGGATGGCGCCCCGGCGCGAGCGGGCAGGTGTCGTGCAGGGCGGCAAAGGGAGGTGACGGTGATGGACGGATGGCAGGGCAACGAGACGCTGACGGTACGGCTCGGCGAACGGGACTACGCGGTCGACCGTGACTGGGCTGGGCTCGCCGCCGCGGGCACGGCCGGGTCGATGAGCGATCTCGCCGCCGTCGGCGGCGACCTCTGGGTGCTCCAGCGCGCCGAGCCGCCGATCTTGGTGTTCGACCGCGCCGGCCGGCCCCAGGCGCAACACGGCGCGGGCGAGGTCTTCGACGGCCACGGCCTCACGGCCGACGGCAGGGGCGGTGCCTACGTCGTCGACCGCGACGCCCACGAGATCCTGCACATGGCGGGCGACGGGGTCATCGTCCGCCGCTTCGGCCAGCGCCATCGCCCCGACTGGACCGGTCCCTTCAACCATCCGACCGCCGTGGCGCCGGCGGCCGACGGCAGCCTCTGGGTGGCCGACGGCTACGGCAATGCCCGCGTCCACCACCTCGCGCCGGACGGCACGCTCCGCCTCTCCTTCGGCGGGCTCGGCACCGAACCCGGCAGCTTCGTCTGCCCGCACGCGCTCTGCCTCTCCCCGGACGGTCGCGTTCTCGTCGTCGACCGCGACATGCATCGCGTCCAGGTGTTCGACCCCGACGGCGGCCTGCTCGACGTCTGGACCGGTTTCTTCCGGCCGATGGCGATCGCGATGGGCCCCGACGGCTGGGTCTACGTCACCGATCAGGTACCGAGCCTGCAGCGCATCGCCCCGGACGGCTCGAGCCGGAGCCGCGCCCGCCCCGCCCGCAACCAGTCCCACGGCCTCGCCATCGCCGACGACGGCACCATCTGGCTGACCGACACCGACCCCCGCTGCCTCGTCCGCATGCGGCCGCTCGGCGATTAGGCCAAGAGGACGAGGAGGAAGAGAAGGGGGCTTTTGGCCCCCTTCGACCCCCGAAGACGGTTCAAAGCAGCTC
>JBMCMJ010000038.1:0-14813 GCA_048615135.1 Pseudomonadota bacterium | reverse complement strand
TCGTAGCGTCGCCAGCGGTTGAAGCTGGTGGCGAGGCGGGCGGCGATTTGCGGGTTCTTGCGGTCGAGGGTGGCGATCATCTCGGCGACGAGGCGGTAGCCGGCCCCGTCGCGGCGGTGGAAGCCGAGCGGGTTGGCTCCGGCGAACACGCCGACGACGGCGCGGATCCGGTTGGGATTGGCGAGTGTGAAGGCCGGGTGGCGGAGCAGGGCGCGGACCTCCTCGACCACGGTTTCGCGCTCCGCCATGGCCTGGACGGAGAACCACTTGTTGACGACCAGCGGCTCGTGCTGCCAGCGGGCGTAGAAGGCATCGAGCACGTCCTGGCGCTCGGGCCAGTCGCGCCGGGCGACCATGACCAGGGCGGCCAACTGATCGGTCATGTTGTCGGCCTCGCACGCCTGGGCGACGATACGCTCCCGCACCTCCTCGGGGCGGCCGTGGGCGAGGTAGGCGAGGCTCGTGTTCTTCAGGCGGCGACGGCCCATCGCTTCGCCGGTGAGCCGGAAGTCGGGGTCGGTGTGGGTCGCCACGAGCGCGTGCCAGCGATCGCCCAGACCGCGGCCGAGTTCCGTCTGGGCGTGCTCGCGGGCGCGGGCGATCGCCTCGACGTCGATCACCGCCATCTGCTCGCCCAGATAGGTGGGGGAGGGCAGTCCCACGAGCTGCGCCTTGAAGGCGGGCTCGAGCGAGGGATCGTCCAGCACGGCGGCGATCGCGCCGACCAGCCGGTCGGACAAAGGCGGCAACGCGCCCCGACCGTCCGCCTCCACCAGCCGAAGCAGTTCGCGCAGCGCAAGCGTCTGGCCGGCATCCCACTTGGCGAAGCCGTCGTCGTCGTGAGCGAGCAGATGGGCGAGGTCGTCGTCGCTGAAGGCAGCGTCGATACGCACGGGCGCCGAAAAGCCGCGAAACAGCGACGGAACCGGGCGGGTTGCCACGTTCTCGAACTGGAAGACGGTTTCGCCCTCGGTCAGCTCGAGGACCCGCTCGGTCCCCTGCGGCGCGTTCTCGCCGGCGAGCTGCAGCGGGACCGGACGGCCATCGGTGCCGATCAGGCCGAGGCGCACCGGGACGTGGAAGGGCAGCTTGGCCGGCTGGCCGGGGGTCGGCGGCGTTTCCTGGCGAAATTCGAGGCGAAGGCGCTGGGCGGCCTCGTCGTAGTCCGTGCGGACCTGGACGCGCGGCGTACCCGCCTGCCGGTACCAACGCAGGAACCGCGCGAAGTCGCGCCCGGAGGCCTCGGCCATCGCGGCGATGAAGTCCTCGCAGGTGACCGCGGCACCGTCGTGCCGGGCGAAGTAGATGGCGAGCCCCTTGGCGAACGCCTCGGCGCCGATCAGGGTCTCGATCATCCGGATGACTTCCGCACCCTTCTCGTAGACCGTTCGGGTGTAGAAGTTGTTGATCTCGACGTAGCTGTCCGGGCGGATCGGGTGGGCGAGCGGGCCCGCGTCCTCGGTGAACTGGCCCTCGCGCAGGAGCGCCACGTCGCCGATCCGCTTGACTGCCCGGCTGTGGAGGTCGGCGGTGAATTCCTGGTCGCGGTAGACCGTGAGCCCTTCCTTGAGGGTCAGCTGGAACCAGTCACGGCAGGTGACCCGGTTGCCGGTCCAGTTGTGGAAATATTCGTGGGCGATGATCCGCTCGACGTTGACGAAGTCGGCATCGGTCGAGGTGTCGCGACGCGCGAGCGTCGCCGACGTATTGAAGACGTTGAGCCCTTTGTTTTCCATCGCCCCCATGTTGAAGTCGCTGACGGCGACGATGTTGTAGACGTCGAGGTCGTATTCGAGGCCGTAGCGCTCCTCGTCCCACTTCATGGCGCGCTTGAGGCTGTCCATGGCGTGGCGGCACTGATCGATGAACGGGGCTTCGGTGTAAATGCCGAGGTCCACTTGGCGTCCGGACATGGTGCGGAAGCGGTCCTTCAGCACCGCGAGGTCGCCCGCCACCAGGGCGAACAGGTAGGCGGGCTTGGGGAACGGGTCTTCCCAGGTGGCGTAGTGCCAGCCGTCGCCGAAGTGCCCCTCGGAAACGAGGTTGCCGTTGGAGAGCAGCACCGGGGCGGTGGCGAGCGGCGCTTCGATCCGCACCCGGTAGCGGGCCAGCACGTCCGGCCGGTCGAGGAAGTAGGTGATCCGCCTGAAGCCCTCGGCTTCGCACTGGGTGCAGAAGATGCCGTTGGAGAGATAGAGCCCCATCAACCGGGTGTTGGCCGACGGATCGATCCGCACCGCGGTCTCGAGGTTGAAGCGCTCGGGCGGGCGCACCAGCACCAGGGTGTCGCGCTCCAGATGGTAGCGGTCGTGGTTCAATTGTTCCCCGTCGATCGCGATCTGCAGCAGGTGCAGATCCTCGCCGGCAAGGCGGAGTTGGCCGACGGGCATCGCCGTCTGCCGGACGAAATGGATCCGCGCCTCGACGATGGTCGCATCAGGGATCAGCCGGAAGTTGAGATCGACGGTCTCGATGCGATAGTCGGGCGCACGGTAATCAGCCAACCGCACGAGTTGCGGGGTCGGTCCTTCGCTCATGGGATGCGCCGGAGAAAGCCTGTCGTTGGGCTGCGGTATGGCGGATGGTCCGAGGCCTGTCCACCCCGCGATCGCCTGCGACACAGGTCCTCCCCGCTGGCCGTCGCGCAAGGCTTGAAGCCGGCAGACGCCCGGCCTACGAAGCCGCGGACGGCGAGGCCTCGGGGGATGGGTTGATGGTCGATTGCGCATTCTTGGGGCTCGGCGTGATGGGCGCGCCGATGGCGGGCCATCTGGTCCGCGCCGGCCATCGGGTCACCGTCTACAACCGGACGTTGGAAAAGACGCGCAAATGGGCCGAGACGCACGGCGGCCGGGTGGCCGCGACGCCGGCCGAGGCGGCCGAGGGTGCGGCCGTGGTCGCCATGTGCCTCGGCAACGACGCGGACGTGCGCAGCGTCGTCTATGGCGAGACGGGGGCGCTGGCCGGCATGGCCACGGGAGCCGTCCTGGTCGACCACACCACGGCGTCGGCCGACCTCGCCCGGGAACTGGACGAAACCTGCCGTGCGCGCGGTCTCGGCTTCGTCGACGCGCCGGTCAGCGGCGGCGAGGCGGGGGCGGTCAACGGTGTGCTCACGATCATGTGCGGCGGCAGCGAAGTGGCCTTCGCCAGCGTCGAGCCGGTGCTCGCCGCCTATGGTCGCGCCGTCACTCGGATGGGCGACGCGGGCAGCGGTCAGCTCACCAAGATGGTCAACCAGATCTGCATCGGCGGTCTGCTGCAGGGCCTCGCCGAAGCGGTCGCCTTCGCCAAGGCGTCGGGGCTCGACACCGACCGCGTGGTCGAGGTGATCTCCAAGGGTGCCGCGCAGAGTTGGCAGATGGAGAACCGCTGGAAGACCATGGTGAAGGGCGAGTTCGACTTCGGCTTCGCGGTGGACTGGATGCGCAAGGACTTGGCAATCTGTCTCGAAGAGGCGCAACGCAACGGCACGCCCCTGCCGGTGACGGCGCTGGTCGATCAGTTCTACCGCCAGGTCCAGCGGGCCGGTGGCGGGCGGTGGGACACGTCCAGCCTCGTCCACCTGCTGACCGACGACCGGTGAGCCCGGGGCGATGAGCCAACTCGCGGAACCGGCGCCCGAGCCGGTCGTTCCGGCGCCGCTTTCTGCGGTGGTGCCCGCCGAGGACGACTTCACCTATGCCGATCCGAACGACGGCCGGCTTCGGCGGCTCGCCATCCGCTCGATCGAGCGCATGACCGGGCAACGCCGGCTCCGCCGGCTCTACGCCGCGCATCTGGCCGAACGCGATCCCCATTTCTGGGCCTCGGCGATCCGCCGGCTCGGCGTCGTGCTCGACTACGACGTCGCCAAATTGTGGGCGGAGCTGCCGGAAACCGGGCCGGTGGTGGTGGTGGCCAACCATCCCTACGGCGTGCTCGACGGGCTGATGATCGGCCATCTGATGGCCACGCTGCGGCCCGATTTCCGTATCGTTGCCAACGGCATCCTGACCCGCTCGGCCGAGGCGGCCCCCTACCTCTTCCCGATCGAGTTCGCCGAGACGCCGGCCGCCCGCGAGATCAATCTGCGCTCGCGCCGGGACTCGATCGCCTGGCTTCGGGCTGGCGGCGTGCTCGTCGTTTTTCCGGGCGGAACGGTGTCGACGGCGCCCCGGCCGTTCGGGCCGGCCGTCGATCCCCGCTGGCGCCCGTTCACCGCGCGATTGATCCACGCGGCCGAGGCCCCGGTGCTGCCGGTCTGCTTCGTCGGTCAGAACAGCCGCCTGTTTCAACTCGCGAGCCACGTCAGCATGACGCTGCGCCTGTCGCTGCTGTTCCACGAGGTCGCCAACAAGATCGGCACGAGGCAACGAATCGAGATCGGCGACCGCATTCCCTATGCCGAACTCGCGACGCTGCGCGACCGCCAGGCGCTGGTGGACGAACTGCGCCGACGGACCTACGCCCTGCACCCGATCCGACATCTCGGCCAGCGCGTCCTGACGCTGCGCACCGGCTGAGGTGACGACCGTCCCTCGGCCGCAGGCCGGACCCGAGTTGCCGGTGCACGGCACGGGGCGCGTCGCCTTCGAACTCCGGGCTCTGGTTCGCCTCGCCGTACCCTTGGCCCTGACCCAACTCGGCCAGATCGCCATCAACACCACCGATCTCGTGATGATGGGCTGGCTCGGCACCGAGGCCCTGGCTGCGGGCGGGCTGGCGATGAGCGTCTGGATCCTGCCGGCCCTGTTGGGTATCGGCCTCGCGAGCGCCACGACTCCCCTCGTCGCCCAGGCACTCGCCGCTCGGCGCGCCCGCCAGGTGCGCCGCTCGGTGCGCCAGGGGCTCTGGGTGGTGTTCGCCTGCACGGTGCCGGCAGCGATCGCGCTCGCCCATCTGGCGCCGGTGCTGGAACTGTTGGGCCAGACGCCCGAAACGTCGCGCGCCGCCGCGGCCTATCTCGCCGCCGCAGCGCCGGGGCTGCCGTTCGCCGCGGCGATCGTGGTGCTCCGTTCCTTCGCCGCCAGCTTCGGCCATACCCGCGCCATTCTGGTGATCATGGCCGTGGCCATCGTCGTCAACGCGCTGTCGAACGCGCTCTTGATGTTCGGCCATTTCGGCCTGCCGCGGCTGGAACTGGTGGGGGCAGGGCTCAGCTCGAGCCTCGTCAACATCGCGAGCTTCGTGGCGATGGGTTGGATCGTTGCCCGTCGCTCACCCTATCGGCGCTATCGGGTGTTCGCCCGGCTCTGGCGACCGGATTGGCCGACGTTCTTGGCGGTGCTGCGGCTCGGCTGGCCGATCGGGCTCACCCTGCTGTTCGAGGTGGGGATGTTCTCCGCCGCTGGCATCCTCATGGGCACGCTCGGGGCCGTGCCGCTGGCGGCACACAACGTCGCCATGCAGCTGTGCAGCATCGTCTTCATGGTGCCGCTCGGTTTGAGCCAAGCCGCAACCCTGCGGATCGCGCTCGCGGCGGGCCGCGGCGACCGGGCAGGCGTCCGGCTGATCGGCCGGCTGGCGATCGGCCTCACGGTCGTGGTGATGCTCGCCTCGGCGACCGCCTTCGTGACGATCCCCGATGTGCTGATCGCGCCCTTCCTCGACGATCCGGCGGCGCAGGCGCCGCTGGTCGCGCTCGCGAGCCGGCTGCTGCTCGTCGCCGCCATGTTCCAGGTGGTCGACGGCCTGCAGGTCGTGGTGGGCGGCCTGTTGCGCGGCCTGAAGGATACCACGGTGCCGATGCTGTTCGCGCTGCTCGGCTATTGGGTTGTGGGCTTTGGCAGCGCTACCGTCGGGCT
Source organism: Pseudomonadota bacterium (assembly GCA_048615135.1). Taxonomy (GTDB): domain Bacteria; phylum Pseudomonadota; class Alphaproteobacteria; order Geminicoccales; family Geminicoccaceae; genus RECO01. The sequence goes on along the minus strand of JBMCMJ010000038.1, from coordinate 9,027 downwards.
CTTGCTGCTGGATCTGGGGCCGTTGGTCGTCTGGACCGGCCTCGCCTTCGGCCTCGCGACCACGGCGACGTTCGGCCTCGTTCGCTTCGCCCGGCTCAGCCGGCGGTGAAGGGAGGCGGGGCCGTGCTGGACGTCCCCGCCGCGCCTTCAGCCGAAGGGCCGGGGGCCGCCGTCCTCGTCGCCCGAGTCGTCGCTTTCCGCGAGGGCGCGGGCCAGGGTGCAGAGCGCTTCCTGATGGCGGCGGCTGTTCATCGCGATGAAGCTGCGGGCCAGTTCCAGGAGCATCCGCTGCTGCGGGGTCGGCCGGAAGTCGCCGTCCGTCTCGAGGCCCTGGAAGAAGTAGCCCACGTCCACGCCGAGTGCCTTGGCCACGTCGTAGAGCCTGCCGGCGGCGATCCGGTTGATGCCCTTCTCGTATTTGTGCGCCTGCTGGTAGGTGACGCCGATCAGATCGGCCATCTGCTGCTGGGTGAGCCCGAGCATGACGCGGCGATCGCGCATGCGCGCCCCGACATGGCGGTCGACGTCCTGGGGACGCGCTCGACCTCGGGGGTTGACCGGGACTTTGGCGGCGGCATTCATCATGAGGGTTCCCACAATATGGCTCGGGGCATGGACGAACGACCACGGCGACCCACCCGAGAGGTCACGCAGCCGCGATCGGGACGAAGGCAGCCGCCGGCAGGCAGATCACCCGGCCCGTCGCTCGCCATCGAGTTGAAGATTTAGCATGGGTAAGGTTGTGGAGGCTTGGTTAACCGATACTTGAAAGGTGCATCATGGTATCTGGACGCGCATCGACTGCGCCCCTGTCCAACCGCTGACCGTCGGGGACCAAACCGATGAGCGATATCCGAGCGGAACTCGAACGCCGGCTGCAGACGGCCTTGAGTCCGGAGCGGCTGGAGGTCGTCGACGAGAGCGAACTGCACCGCGGCCATGCCGGCTACCGGGCCGGTGGCAACACCCATTTTCGCGTGGTTCTGCGCGCCCGCTCCCTGGCCGGGATGGGTCGCGTCGCGCAGCAGCGCGCGGTTTTCGCGGCGGTCGGCAATCTGATGAACGCGCCGATCCACGCCCTGGCCCTCGACGTCGCCGCGGGCGACGACTGAGATGCCTCAGGTCGGGCCGGTGTACCACTCCGGGTAGTGTTCGCGGACGACGGGCCCGTCGCGCCGCAGCGCGTGGCACGCGTCCAGATGCCCGGGCGGGCGGGTCGGCGGCGGCGCGTCGGCCGGCCGGCGCTGCAGCGGGCGGATGGTCTGGATCGCTGTGGTGGCGAGCGGGCCGAGAAGTTCGACGAGATGGGTACAGCCGTGCATCCCCCCGAGCCGTTGGCGAACCGCACGAGTGAAGCCCGGGCCGATCCGCAGGCCAACCAGTGAGCCGAAGGCTGCCGTGATGGTCGGGCAGACCGGAAAGGGGGCGCCGTCGGTGACCGCATGGACCTCGCGCACCACGAGGTCGCCGTCGAGCGTCACCCGCAGGGTCATGTCGTGGATCGGATCGCCGGGCAGGAGCGGGCCGCGCCAGCGATTGGCGACGGTGTAGGCCTTGGTGTCGACGATCCGCGCCTCGATGTCGAACAGGCCGTCGGCGCGGCGAAAGCCCCGGCAGTCGATCGCGCGGCGGTGCAGCGGGACGCGATCGACCGCCGGTGGCAGGGGCAACGGATCAGCCCTTCTCTTTGAACATGTCGATCGAGCGCATCACGATCTTTTTGGCTTCGTCGGCGTCGCGCCAGCTACCGACCCGCGTCCACTTGTTGGGCTCGAGGTCCTTGTAGTGCTCGAAGAAATGCTGGATGCGCTGCAGCTCGATATCCGGGACGTCGTAATAGTGCGTCACATCCTTGTAGAGGGAGGTGATGCGCGGCACCGGCACCGCCAGGATCTTCTCGTCCTGGCCGCCGTCGTCCTCCAGTTCCAGCACGCCGATCGGCCGCGACTGCACCACGCAGCCGGGCACCAGCGGCATTCGCCCGACCACCAGCACATCCACCGGGTCGCCGTCATCGTACAGCGTGTTCGGCACGAAACCGTAATTACACGGATAAAACATCGAGGTGTAAAGGTAACGATCGACGAAGATCGCGCCGGATTTCTTTTCCAGTTCGTACTTGATCGGGTCGGAGCGCAACGGCACCTCGATCAATACGTGGATGTCCTCGGGGGGATTCTCGCCAGGCGGGATCTTGCTGATATCCATCTCGGTTCTCGTTCAGGGGAACAGTCGGGGGTAGGTCAGGGCCAAGCGACCAGCGGGGGCAGCGACATCAAGATCGCCTCGGGGTTACCGCCGGTCTTGAGCCCGAACGTCGTACCACGGTCGTAGAGCAGGTTGAACTCGACGTAACGTCCACGCCGCACCAACTGGTGCGCTCGGTCGGCTTCGGTCCATGGACGGTGCATTTTGGCGTCGACCAGGCGCGGGTAAACGTCCAAGAAGGCCTCGCCGACCGCACGGGTGAACGCGAAATCCCGCTCGAAGTCGCCGACCAGGTCATCGTAGAAGATGCCGCCCACGCCGCGCGGCTCGCCGCGGTGGGGAATGAAAAAGTAGTCGTCGGCCCAGGCCTTGAAGCGGGCATAGGCGTCGGCCGCGTAGCCGCCGCAGGCCTGCTCCAGGCGGGCATGGAAGGCGGCGGTCTCCGCGTCGTCGGGAAAGATCGGGTTGAGGTCGGCGCCGCCGCCGAACCACGCCTCGGTGGTGACGATGTGCCGCGTGTTCATGTGTGCCGGCGGGACGTGCGGGTTGCGCGGGTGCGCCACCAGCGAGATGCCGCTGGCCCAGAAGCGCGGGTCGTCCTTGGCGCCGCGCACCTGCCCCTGGAACTGCGGGCTGAACGTGCCCCAGACGGTCGAGACGTTCACGCCCACCTTCTCGAAGACGCGCCCGCCCTGCATCAGGCCCATCACCCCGCCGCCGCCGCCCGGCCGCTCCCAGGGCCGAAAGGCGAAGTGGCCGGGCGGCAACTCGGCGCACTGCGGATGGTCGAGCGTGTCCTCGAGGGCTTCGAAGGCGTTGCAGATGCGGGTGCGCAGGTCTTCGAACCACGCCTTGGCGCGCGTCTTGCCCGCGTCGTACGGGCCGCTGTCCCGAGCGTCCAACGGCTTCACTCCCCCTCTTGCCCGACCCCGCGCCCGTGCGTTTGGCGAAGTGCTTCGCCGGCCACCATGGCGAGCGCCGTCACGACGTTGAGGCTGCGCACGCCGGGCAGGAGCGGGATGCGCACGCGCAGATCGGCGAGGGCATGGACCTCGTCCGGCACACCGGCGCTCTCGCTTCCGGCCAAGAGCACGTCGCCCGGACGAAAGGTCACGGCGGTGTAGTCCTGGCTCGCCCGCGTGGTCAACAGGACGAGCCGATGCCCTGCCATGCCGCGCCAAGTGTCGAACTCGGCGAAGCTGGCATACCGTTTTACATCGGCGAGGGTGTGGTAATCCAGTGCGGTTCGGCGTAGCTTCGCCACGCTGTAGACGAAGCCGAACGGCTCGACGAGGTGCAGCGTCAGCCCCAATCCCGCCGCCAGTCGTACGGTGGCGCCGACGTTTTGGGGGATGTCGGGTTGGAAAAGGGCGAGCTGCGTCATAGAAGCCTTGCGACTATCGCGAACTTGTCGGGTTTTCGAGCTGTCTCTAGGAACGAACGCCAACCATCGAAGGTATGTGGGGCACCCATGGCAACGGATGCGCAAGACGGTGAAAGCCGTCGCGACTTTCTGAACATCGTCGGGTGGACGGGTCTCGGCATCGGTGCCGCGGCCTTCGCCTGGCCGTTCATTCATCAGATGAACCCCGCGGCCGACGTGCTGGCGCTGGCCACGACGCGCGTCGACGTGTCCGCCGTCACCGAGGGGATGACCGTCGTCGTCCAGTGGCAGGGCAAGCCGGTGTTCGTCCGCTACCTGACCACCGCCGACATCGACGCCGCCAACGCGGTCGACCCCGCGGAGCTGCGCGATCCGGAGACCCTGGACGACCGCGTCACGCGGTCGCCCTGGCTGGTCCAGATCGGCATCTGCACGCATCTCGGCTGTGTGCCGCTGGGCAGCCGCTCGGGGGAGCCCAAGGGCGACTACGACGGGTGGTTCTGCCCCTGTCACGGGTCGCACTACGACACGGCGGGCCGTATCCGCCGCGGTCCGGCGCCACGCAACTTGGACCTGCCGCCGTACGAGTTCGTGAGCGACACCGAAATCCTCATCGGCTGAGGCCGGGTCGTGAGCAAGGAGTAGAAGATGAGCGCTGATACGCCCACGCCGCAGTTTCGCGGTGTGCTCGGGTGGATCGACTACCGGCTGCCCGTGGTCACCATGGGCTACAATCACTTGGTGGCCTATCCGACCCCGAAAAACCTCAACTACTGGTGGAACTTCGGCTCGCTCGCCGGCATCATGCTGGTCATTCAGATCATGACCGGCATCGTCCTGGCGATGCACTACGTGCCGCACGCGGACATGGCGTTCGACAGCGTCGAACGCATCATGCGCGACGTGAACTATGGCTGGCTGCTGCGCTACGGTCACGCGGTCGGCGCGTCGATGTTCTTCATCCTCGTCTACATCCACATGTTTCGTGGGCTGTACTACGGTTCGTACAAGGCGCCGCGCGAGCTGTTGTGGATGATCGGCGTGGTCATTCTCGTCTTGATGATGGCGACCGCCTTCACCGGCTACGTGCTGCCTTGGGGCAACATGAGCTTCTGGGCCGCGGTGGTGATCATCAACCTGTTTTCGGCGTTCCCGCTGATCGGTGATGCGATCGTCACTTGGCTGGTCGGCGGCTTCGCGGTGGACAACGCGACCCTGCAGCGGTTCTTCTCGCTCCACTACCTCTTGCCGTTCACCATCGCCGCGATGTCTTTCCTGCACATCGTCGCGCTGCACCAGTTCGGCTCGAACAATCCGGTCGGCATCGACCTTACCAAGAAGGACAAGATCAACTTTCATCCGTACTACACGGTGAAGGACGTCTTCGGTCTCTTCGTCTTTTTGTCGGTCTATGCGATCTTCGTTTTCTATGCGCCGCTGACGTTCGCGCACATCGAAAACTACATGCCGGCCGACCCGCTGGTGACGCCGCCGCACATCATCCCGGATTGGTACTTCCTGCCCTTCTACGCCATTCTGCGCGCCATCACCTTCGACATCAGCATCTTCGGCTTCGTGCTGGTGGATGCGAAACTCGGCGGCGTGATCGCGATGTTCGCGTCGGTGTTGATCCTGTTCCTTCTGCCCTGGCTCGACACCTCCAAGGTGCGCAGCGCCAACTACCGCCCCGTCTACCGGGTGGCGTTCTGGGTGTTCGTGGTGAACGGCCTCGTGCTCGGCTATGCGGGCTCGCAGCCGGCGGAAGGTGCCTGGCTCTACGCGGCGCAGTTCGGCACGTTCTGGTACTTCTTCCACTTCCTCGTGCTGCTGCCGCTGCTCGGGAAGTTCGAGAAGCCGCTGCCCTTGCCGGAGAGCATCAACAAGCCCGTGCTGCCGACGGCGGCAGCGGGCGCCCAGGCCCAGCCGGCGGAGTGATGTCATGTTGAAGATCATCGGCGCCGGCCTGCTCGGCGCCACCCTTCTCGCGACCCAGACACCGGCGGCCCTGGCCGCCGGTGAGGCGGAGCCCCTGATGACCCGGAGCTGGGACTTCCAGGGCGTGTTCGGCCGCTACGACGATGCGGCCCTGCAGCGCGGTCTGCAGGTGTTCGATCAGGTCTGCTCGGCCTGTCATGGCATGGAGTACGTCCCGTTCCGGTCGCTGATGGAAATCGGCTACACCGAGGACGAAGTGCGTGAGCTCGCTTCGCGGTATTACGTCGAGGATGGTCCGGACGCCGACGGCATGATGTTCGAGCGCCCCGCCGAGCCGACCGACGTCTGGCCCAATCCCTGGGCCAACGAGGTCGAGGCGCAGCTCATCCACGGTGCCGTGCCCGTCGACCTCTCGCTGGTCGCCAAGAACCGCTATGGCGGTGCGGACTACTCCTACAGTCTGTTGCTCGGCTACGACGACGAAAAGACCATGGAACTCGATCCGGGTCAGTATTGGAACGCTTACTTCCCCGGCCACGTGCTGAGCATGGCGCCCCCGTTGTTCGAGGGTATCGTCGAATATGCGGACGGGACCGAGGCGACGATGGAGCAGATGGCGGCCGACGTTTCGCAGTTCCTGATGTGGGCGGCCGAGCCGAAGCTCGAGGAGCGCAAGCGCATGGGGCTCGGCGTGCTCTTGTTCACCATCACCATGTCGGGCGTGTTCTACGCCATGAACCGCCGACTCTGGCAGGACGTGAAGAAGTAGCCCTGCCGCCAGTCGGATCGTTCGCGAGCGCCGCCGGAGGAGCCTCCGGCGGCGTTTCCTTTGGCGGTCAGCCCTCGCGGGTGGCGGTCAGCCCTCGCGCGCGGCGTCGACCGCCGCCTGCAGCTGCTGGAGCGGGACCGCTCCCGGCAGAAAGCGGTCGCCGATGACGTAGGCCGGGGTGCCCTCGACACCGATTGCCGTGGCGAGTTGGTAGTTGGCCTGCAGGCGTTCGCGGACGGCCTCGCTCTGCATGTCCCGCAGCATGCGCTCGGTATCGAGCCCCAGCTCCTCGGCCATCCGCAAGAGGGCCGGCGGCGACAGGTCGTCGGCGGTCATCGCGGCATCATGAAAGGCAGGATAGGCCTCGGGTGCCTGGTCCCAAACGGCGAGTGCCGCCTGGGCCGCACGGAGGCTGTCGGGGCCGAGCACGGGAAACTCGATGAAGACCCGGCGGACGTCGTCGTTGGTCTCCATCAGGCTCGCTATCGCGGGCACCATCCGGCGGCAGAAGCCGCAACGATAATCGAAGAACTCGACCACCGTGACGGCCGGATTGCTCGGCCCCTGGCTCGGGTGATCGGCCGCGGTCAGCGCGTCGCGGTGCTCGGCGAGCGCCGTCTGCAGCGCCTCGTTGCGGGCGGTTTCCTGTGCCGCCCGATAGGCCTCGATGGCCTCGATCACGACCTCCGGTTCGCGCAGCAGGTAGTCCCGGACGATCGCCTCGATCGAGTCACGATCCGGGCTCTGGGCGAGGAGGGGCTGCGGCATGGAGACGAGCAGTGCGGCGCCGAGAGCGAGGCCGCACCACGGCGTGGACAGGGCTGGACGCACGAGCGATCTCCCATCGTGGCAAGACCGCTCCGCGATAGCGGTCCGCTGGGCGACTCGCCAGTCACGATCGCGTTCAGCGGCGCTGTGCCTCACGCTCGGCCGTCTCGAGCGCGACCCGCAGGTCGTTGAGCTGGCGCCGCTCGCGCGAGCCCTCCGCCAGGGCTTCGTCCGCGCGTGCGAGGAACAGTCGAGCGTCGGCGAACTCGCCGCGCAGCACGGCGGCTTCCGCAAGCGCGAGATTGCTGGTGCCGACCTCGCCGAGACGGCCCCGGGCGATGCCCAATTGCCGCCAAGCGAAGCTGTTGCTCGGCTCGGCCTGAACGACCGTAGCAAGCGCGTCCGCTGCCGCCGCCTCTTCGCCGGTCTCCAGAAGCGCACGGCCGTAGCCGAGCCGGATCAACGGCTCGCGCGGAGCAAGGTCGACGGCCCGCCGGTAGGGGGCAACCGCGTCGGCCACGCGTCCGCGCTCGAACAGGATCTGGCCCTGGAGTTCGTGCAGGAAGGGATTGTCCGGTTCTTCGGCCTGCAACGCCGCCAACTGGCGCAGCGCGCCCGGCGCGTCGTTGCTCCGGAAGGCGGCGATGGCCCGCGCGTAGCGCGCGGCGAAGTCGTCGCGTCCCTCGTAACGGCGGCTGACGCTGGCGGGGCTCTCCATGAAGCCCGCGAGCTTCGCGACCATCCGCTCGTGACGCTCCACGGTCGCGGGATCGAGCGGGCGCCGCTCGCGCTCGCCTGCGACCTGACGCTCGACGAACTCGATCCGGTCGCGGGTCAAGGGGTGGGTCTGGAAATAGGGGTCGACCCTGGAGCCGCTCAACATCCGCTGGTCGTCCAGGATCCGAAAGAACTCCGCCAGCCCGCGAGCGCTCGTTCCGGTCGCTTCGAGATAGTTCAAGGCGGCCTGATCGGCAGCTTGCTCCTGACCGCGACTGAAGCGGAGAAAGCTCTGCTGACCGACCTGCTGGCCCCCGAGCATGGCAGCCATGCCGACTTCGGGAGCGCCGGCTGCTGCCGCGGCGGCGCCCAGCACCATGCCGAGGACCCGGACCGCTTCGGCCCGATCCGCGGCCGGCGACAGGCGGACCAGATGGCCGCCGGCGATGTGGCCGGTTTCGTGGGCGATCACGCCGGCCAGCTGTTCCGGCGTCTCGGCGCGCATCAGCAGACCCGCATTGAGGAACAGGTTCTGCCCGCCGGCCACGAACGCGTTCAGCCGGTCGTCGTTGACGAGGTAGATGCTCACGCTTGACGGCGGGATGCCCGCTGCCGAGAAGAGCGGTGCGGCAAGGTCGCGCACGGTGCGCTCGATCTCGGCGTCACGGATCAGGCCGAGCTGTGCCGAGGCTGGCGACGTCGCCACCAGCCAACCCAGCAGGGCCAAGCCGATCAGGAACGCTCTACGTGCCACCGCGTGTCTCCCTTCGTCCCCAATGTCGTCAGCCTCGCCGGAGCTTGCAACCACCATGCGACCCCTGAACGAAGGCGGCCCCTCGCGGCGCAGCCGCGTCGAGCCGTTTAGGGCGATGGCCGTGCTGGCCGATGCCAACCGCCGCGAGGCCGCAGGCGAGAGCATCCTGCACATGGAAGTGGGGGAGCCCGGCGGCGAGATGCCGGCGGTCGTGCGCGAGGCGATTGCCGAAGCCCTCGCCCGCGGCGGGCTCGGCTACACCGAAGCGCTCGGCATGCCGGCGCTGCGCGAAGCGATCGTCCGGCTCTACACGGATTGGTACGGGGTGAAGGTGCCGGCCGAGCGCATCGCCGTGACCGCCGGGGCGTCGGGCGCCTTCGTCCTGGCGCTGCTCGCCGCGTTCGATGCCGGTGCCCGGATCGGTGTCACCGAGCCGGGCTATCCGCCCTACAAGACGATGGTCCGCGCGCTGGATCTCGCACCGGTGATGCT